>JAGRPD010000467.1:0-4711 GCA_020439875.1 Verrucomicrobiales bacterium | reverse complement strand
TGGTAGAAGCGCCGTTCCGACGACCGGATATCGCGGATGCGCTCCAGCAGCTCATCAAAGTAGTCCTTCTGCCCCTTGCCCGGCGGATTCTTGAGCCGTTCATCATCCATGGTGAAGCCCTTCACCAGATACTCTGTCAACCGCGCCGTCGCCCACTGCCGGAACTGCGTGCCCCGATGGCTCCGCACCCGATAACCCACCGCCAGAATGGCTTCGAGGCTGTAGTGCCGGAGCTTGCGTGACACCTCTCGTCCCCCTTCGAATCGAACTTGTAAGTAATCCTTACAGGTTGCCTCCTCGACCAGCTCTCCCTCAGCAAAAATGGCCTTCAAATGTAGCGTCACGTTCTGCGGGGTAACCTGAAAAAGCTCCGCCATCTGCGCTTGCGTCAGCCAGAGAGTCTCCGCCTCAAACCGGCATTGAATGCGTGTCCGGCCATCCTCGGTCTGGTAGAGGATGAGAGATGACTGGGGGATGGATTGGTCTTCCATGACAGACGCTTACTTGATCAGGTATTCATCGAGCCTCACTGTCTTCTCTCCTTTTCTGACTCGAAGGATGAAGCCTTCTTTGTCTTTATCGACTCGAATGTGCCAATAGAACCTGTCTTCTAACTCGGTGATATGAAAACGCTCTAGCCACGTCACGAACAGCTCTCCTGGAATGAGCAAAACGGCATCTGGGGAACCACAGCCAAGCGCTAGATAGGATTTGGAGCTTTCACTCAAAAGGTCCCGCTGATGCGGGTGAAAGGCAAACCAGTATCCTGAAGCCTTGGCTTTCTTGTATTCCCGTGAGTTGATGCAGATGACCTTGGTGCTGTCATCAGGCGATGAGTAGCTCGCGAATGAGCGCTTCACGAGAGGTTGTCCGAGATGCTTTTGAACCTTGGCGGCACAAGCTTCGCGGAAATTGCTCGGAATAAACTTGGGCTTCCTGGGCTCGTCTTCATCATCCGTGGCTTCCTCAACCAATGGGTCTTCTTTTTTCGCCTCTTCTGCCGCTGAGAAAACCAAGTCGATGATGCCATCTACTTTGGTGAACTCCTGGGGAGTCAGAACTCGGCGAATCTTCTCCATGATTTTCGGATCATCGAGCCCCTCCTTGAGATGCATGAGTCGCAAGAGGCCGTCGATGCTGATAAGCCGAATGTCCCAGGCGTGTCTGGAGCCACGGACTTGCGCCTCCAAGTCGCCAGTATCGGTTCTCCCCACAATCAGCAGAATCGAACAGCTTTCTTCTTTGGCCCGGTCATCTTTGACCAGGTTCCTTCGGTATCCGGCCACAGTTTCCAGATCAATGCGGTATGCATCACTGGTCTTGACCTCAACAACGATGGAAAAGCCGTCAGGTGAAGCCCATAACCCGTCAAAACCGATTTCGCCTTGAATGCCGCGGTAGCGTCCTTGTTCGACTTTGAAGCCAAGGCGTTTGCCTGCTTCGTTGATCACATCTTGCAGCGCCAGACCACTGCCATCGAATTTGTCTGTCAGGCATTCATTAGCGTAGCGAGCCAAAAGTTTGGACGGAACCAACGCGAGAAAAGAGCGGAACTCGAATGACGCTATGCTGCCGTCACGAAGTTTCCCATCTCCTGCAAACGCAATGATCTGCTGAACCTGCTTTTCTTGCAGTTCTTGTTGAGCTGAGTTCCAAAGTTCGGTGAGAGGCATAAAATTTGATTTTCAGATAGTGATGCCTTTGGAGGTTTGAGGCAATGATTTGTGCCTCAAAGCTTTCTGCGACAGGTTGTCGCAGAAAGTCGAGCGTGTTCAATTTGGCGACAGCTCGTTGCAGAATTGGACACTTTCTATGCGCGTCGTCTTTTTGGCCACAAGCTGTGGCCAAATTGAGGTGATAACGCTTCCTCGCATATTTCACCCCGCGATTCCCCTCCCGTGGGCCTCGACCGGCCAGCGGGCCAGTCGGCGGTGTTTTCGAGCCATGTCGTCTGCGAGCGGCAGTCCAATTCAGTCCATGTATGTCCAATTCGGACCATTTGTGGCCGATTTGAGCCGTTTTGCGGGCTGCGTCACCCCACACTCAGGTTATCCCGCACCACGGTCTTGCCCTTCGCTTTGTTGGTGATGGTGAAAGGCGTGCGTGAGGTGTTGCCGGCAGCTCTTCGATGACCCGCCACACCTCGGCAATGTCCTCCGGTACGCAGGTACTCTTGAACTGGAAGAAGGCGATGAGCTTGGTGCGCGGATTCAGGTCATTCAATCAACGACCGTTTGGCTCCAGGTCACGCCCTGGAGAACCCTCCAACGGCTGCCTGAAATAAACGTTCAACGTGAGGCTGGATCCATGGCGGTGCGGGTGTTGGCGGGCAGGATGGGTTTGGCGACGCTGTCTTCTCCTCCGTTCAGTTCGAGTCGTGCACGGTGGACTCCCTTTTCGTCAAGGCAGCGAATGGCGAGGTCACCCGCGATGGGTTGGCCTTGGAACTCGACCGGCGGCTGGCCGGGGAAGCGGCGGATTACGTGATCGGTGCCGCCGTCGCGGCGATGAAGGGTGAAGCGCAGTTCGCCTGGCGATGATGCGGGTTGTAGTTCGATCGATTTCACTGGCCACTGCGATTCGTCTGCCTGCATTTGGATGATCCAGGCGCGGCAAAAGGTGCCTTCGGCCTTCCATTCGTAAGTCGGCACGGGCCAGGGATTGGCGGTGGTGTCGTAGATGCGCCAGCCGAGGAGTTCGGGCTTCTCCTGGCCTTGGATCATGCGCGGTGTCATGTCGCCGACAGGGAGGATCTGCAAGGCCGCGCCAGGAGCGATGGCGGTGGCGCTGCGGTCGGACTCGCGAATGGCGATGTTCGTGGCGTTCAGGCCCAATTGCCATGGGTGCCGCCAAGTGCGCATCTTGTTATCGGTCGGCTCTACGGTGTCGATGACGATGTGGTAGCCATCGCGTTTCGGCTCGTCGCCTTTGACGAAAATCACCTGCCTGACCCACTTGCCCTGAATGTGCTCACTGGGGTTATACCATCCGTATTCGAAAGCTCCCTCGCCATAATCGAATTCGTCATTGCTCACCCATCGGCGCTTCGGCGGGTTGAAGGCGATGGCCATGTCCTGCCTCCATTGCGGAATGCTGTCTTCGTGCGCCCAATCAGGTGACAGCACGTTGAATGACAGCGACTGGCCCGCGTGCTTCGTATTGCCGATGCCACTGTAGCTGCCGCGTCCGGCATTGCGAATCAGCAGATGCGGTCCGAGCTGCGCGTAGATGTTGAGCGCGTCAAATTTGCCGTGGCTGGCTCCCCACGGGCCGGCACCGAAGAAGAGATACTTTTCCTCTGGCCCCCAGCCAGTGCGCATGACGTAATGGCCGGCATTGGAAAAGTAAACGGAGGTCTGATCCGGCCTAGCCCCCTCCGCCCCCTTGGTCGCCATCCAGCGGAAATCCGTCCGGTCAGGGAACCATTTCAGAAGCGACTGAAACCGGTCCTCAATCGTGCTCCAGCCACCGTCGTTGAGATCCACCTGCGCCTGGTTGGGTGCGGTCAACAGCATGGGGTGCTCCGCCGCTTTCTCGAGAAGCTTGAGGTATTTCTCCGGCGTGGATTCACCGAAGCGTTCGAACAGGCGAAGGTAATTCTCGAACGCGGTGATGGAGGCCCAGTTGTAGCCCGTGCTCAGGCTGGCATGGCTGCCGTCAGGATGAAACTGCGTGTCCAGCATCACGTCCCAGCGTTTCATCGCGGTGGCCTTCCACTCAGCACTCTCCGCAAACTCCGGCAGCAGCAGCGCGGTTTGCAGCAGTGCCAGCGTGGTGTGTGCGCCGCCGTCGTCATGCGCGGCAAAGCTGCTCGGATTCATGATCAGGCGCGCCTGACGCAGCATGCCGAGCAAAATGGCGATGTGCGCTTCATCGTTGAAGTCCGGCGACTTGCGGAACACCTCATACGCCGGCCACCACGACATTTCCAACCGTCGGCCGATGTTGCTGGTGTTCATGAAGCCCCAGCGAAATGTTGTTCCATCCATCAAATTAACGCCACCCACCGCCGGGCAGTGCGGCCAGAAAAACGGCTCGCGCGACACCCAGTCGAGCACCTCCGCGCTGAACTGCCGCGGATACTTGGGATCGCTCTTCTCCTGCCAGGCGCGCGCCATCGATACCCAATGGAAATGCCGGTTGAGATGCCCGTTGTCGTGCGCCCAGTCGAGTTGCAGCGGCGTGTCCTGAAGCACCCATTTGTGCGTGTCGCCGTTGGTGTCAGTCCACGCATCCACGAAACCATCGAAGTAACCGATGGTGGCATAGCGTCCCGCCACCGCCTCGTCTGAGATCTTCTGCCAGTTCGGGTGAAGCACCACACTGGCCACTTCCTCAATGGTCGGCCCCTTTGGATCGCTGCGCGTGCGCATTTGCCGCAGCAGAAGGTCTTTCGCTTCGTCCATCCGTCCCCGCTGAATGGCCTGTGCGACGGGTTGCATGGCTGGATGCGAAAAGTTCAGTGCTCGCAAGACGCTCTCCGCCATCGAAGGAAGCTGCTTCGCCTGCTCGGAGGTCACCTTGGAAAACTGCAGCTCCGAAAACTGGCTGGTCTGGGCGACGTCCGTTTCCTGACCACCCCGCATGGTGAAAAGTTTGACCACGCCCACACGAATCCTTTCCGGCAACGCATGCTCCTCCACGGGGCGGTCCATGAAATCGACGAAAAGTCGCACACGCGATCCATCGCCCTCCGGCCACACCACCAGCT
>JAGRPD010000466.1 GCA_020439875.1 Verrucomicrobiales bacterium | reverse complement strand
GTCGGCTGGAAAGGCCTCATCATGGACCCCCGTCTCGATGGCTCCTGCGACATCCCCGCTGGCCTGGAACTCGCCCGCCGCATCCTGCGCGATGTCATCGACCTCGGCCTGCCCACCGCCACCGAGCTGCTCGATCCCATCACCCCCCAATACATCGCCGATCTCATCAGCTGGTCCGCCATCGGAGCCCGCACCACCGAGAGTCAGACCCATCGCCAGATGGCCTCAGGCCTCTCCATGCCGCTCGGCTTCAAAAACGGCACCTTCGGTCACATCCAACCCGCCATCAACGCCATCAAAGCCGCCATGCAGCCGCAGACCTTCCTCGGCGTCAGCGAAGATGGCATCGCCTCCGCCGTCACCACCAGCGGCAATCCCAACTGCCACATCATCCTCCGGGGGGGGGAAGACGGCCCCAACTACGGAGCCGACAACGTCTTGGAAACTCGCGACGCCCTCGAAGAAGCCAGCCTCACCCCCTGCATCATGATCGATGCCTCCCACGGCAACTGCGCCAAAAAGCATGACCGCATGCCCGGCGTCTTCCGCGAGATCGTCCGCCAGCGGCTCGCAGGCGAGACCGCCATCATCGGAGCCATGCTCGAGAGCAACCTCGTCGGCGGCAACCAAAAGTTCCCGCAGCCCCTGGATCAGCTCACCCCCGGCCAATCCATCACCGACGCCTGCATCGACTGGCCCACCACCGAGACCCTCCTGCGAGAAACCGCCGCCCTCTTCGCCAAAGCCTAAGTCCGCTTGGTCACAAGCGTGATGAAACCAACCTCCTCCGCCTCTCCCTTCCCAACCTCGCGCAGAGTCGCGGAGCGGTAGAGGCTTCGACTCGTGGAGGTCGGCATTCGCCGACTTGAGAATCCTGACGGGACGCAAGCCCCAGCGATATGCAAATCCGTTCTCGGTGAGGGCCACCTGATCGAATCCGCAAAACCCTTCACCCTCCGCAACCAAAGACGATCGCGCCCTACTGCCCACCAAACCACCGATCCAGCACCGTCTTCACAATCGGCGCCACATCACCGCCACCCGATCTCCCTCCCTGCATCATCATCGCGAACGCCACCGTCGGCTTGTCATACGGCGCAAAGCCGATGAACCAGCAGTGGTTGTCTTTCACCTTCTCCCCTTTCACAGTCCTCCAAAACTGCGCCACTCCCGTTCGACCCGCGACTTCAACCACACAGTCTTTGAGAGCCCGCGCACTGCCCTTTTCGCCGTGGACGACTCTCCACAGGCCCTTCCGAATCGCGGCAATGCCGTCTGCATCACACCCGTTCGCCACCAAATCCTCTGACCAGCGAGGCGCACCTTTGCGCAGCCCCAGACTGGGTTGAAAAACTTTGCCTGAATTGGCCAGCGTCGAAGCAACCACAGCCATCTGCAGAGGTGTGGTCAACGTCATCCCGCTCCCGATAGCTGTATTGGCCGTGTGACCGTCCGTCCACACGGCATCCAAGGGACTTTTCGCATGCTCTCTCGCCAGCCACTCAGGGCCGGGAATGATCCCCGGATATTCATCTTCAGACTCACCAAACTTCTTCCCCAATCCCATCCAACCCGCAGTCTCGGAAAGCGCCTCAGGACCCGCAACCACGCCTGCATGATACCAGTAGCAGTTGCAGGAATGTTCCATTCCCCTGGTAAGATCAAGCGTGCCGTGTTTTCCATTTTCGTTTGCGATCCAGCACCTCATCGTCCGACCTGCAATCTCCGAACTGCCCGTGCAAGTGTAGTTATTCTTCCACGCAGGAAGTCGCGTCAGCGAAAGCCCCGTGACCGGCAAGAACGCAGCTCCTGGAGCATACGGAGCCACGGATCGATTGTAGAGTGGATTCATCCAATTACCCTTATAAGAATCATATTTCTCCTTCGTGATCGTCGGAAAGAAGTCCGACGGCTCGTAGGTCGGCAGGGACACCATCGCCAGGATTTCACCCGTGTTGGGGTCCATAAAAACCGCCGCACCACGCTCGACTCCGGCATCTCGCATCGAACGCAACACCAAGCTCTGCAACTTCGCGTCAATTGTCGTCTCCACATCCTCGCCTTTTGCCAGCTTTTCGTTTTCCTTCTTCTCCAGGCCCGCGCGGCCAAAAATTCGGTCTGCTTCACGGTTTGCATAACCGACCACATGACACACATCACCACCCAGCGGATACACTCGCTGCCCATTCGGATCATCCTCCGCCAACACCACACCGTTGCGATCCAGGATGCGGCCGCGATGGCCGATCTCGAGGGCTTGCAGCAAGGCCAGCGGCAGCAGGATCGCTGCACCAAGCAGCCACCATGCTGTGCGGATGCCTCGTGAGCCGGATTCGCGGGAAGCCTTGGATCGAAGCACGTCCTTCACCCGATCCTCGACCTCGGATCGCCGCGCCATCGTCACTGCGCACAAGGCCAGCGCACCTGCGGGCTGACTGTGGCGGCCAAAGTCCGTCAAATACCGCGCGTAGTCGCTGGCGCGCACGCCTTGCCGCAACACCACGTCATCACAGGCGCGCTCCTGATCCCGCCGCATCCCGCGCAGGACCAACCACACCAGCGGGTTAAACCAATGCAGCGCGCGCGCCGCCTGCCCGACCAACAAATTCAGCGGATCCCGCCTCTTCAGATGCGCCAGTTCATGCAGCAGCACCGCCCGCCGTTTGTCCGCTTCCCAATGCTGCGCCCCCTTCGGCAGCAGCAGGGTTGGACGCATCATTCCCCACACCATGGGCACCGCATCCGCCGCTCCTTCCACCACGCGCGGAATCGTTTTCAATCCCACTTCACTGGCTGCCATCTCAACTTCACCATCCAAACCTTCGAACGTCCGGCACTCCTTCCCAAGCCGCCGCAATCGCCAAGCACTGACCATCAATCTCAGACCCAATCCAGCCATCCCCACAATCCACAATCCCATCGCCACCCTCTCTCCAGACGGCCACGCCCATCGAGTCACCGCCACAGGCACGGCTGCTTTCTCCCCACTCCCCACTCTCAACTCTCCACTTCCCCCACCCCGATTCACCGAAGGCGATTTCACCTTCGTATCCACCACGGTCACAAGTGCCGCCTCTTGAACCGGCTCTTCAACGCTCTCCATCCACGGCGGCTGCGGCGGTGGCAGCACCTTCCAACCCGGAGCGAGTTGCATCGTCACTGGCACCACCAGCGCCCCAACCAATCCAATCATCCACAGGCCAAACCTCCGCGCAGCGGACACCCAACGCAGCATCCATCCAAAGATCACCACACTTGCCAGCAGCAGCGTCACTCGAAAAAAGATGTCACTCATCTCAACGACCCTCCTTCCTCGCTTGTTCGATCAACTCGTGCAACCGCTCGGCCTGTTCCTCCGTGAGATCGCCTCCACGCTTCGTTAGGTGCGCCGCCAGCGCCACGTCCACCGCGCCGCCGAAAAAGGTGTCCAGCACATGCCGCAGCGCTTTGAGGCCCGCACGGGCTTTCGACTGCGCAGGCGCATAGATCACTTCACGACCGCGTTTGCCCTGCCGTTTCACATGGCCTTTCTCCTCCAGGATGTGCACCAGTCGCCGAACCGCCATGTCGGTGGGAGGGGAAGGAATGCCAACCTGGATTTCCGCCACGGTCGCGCTGCCTGCGGCATGCAGCGCATCCATGATCTGCCGTTCGCGACGGGATAGTTGCCGGGGATCACTCATATTCGCTACTTTTTTAATGAATCAGAAAAGGCGCGTCAATTCCATTCATTAAATTTTTAACTTTAATTCAATCCTCCGCTCACTGGACTGACGCGGTGACTCGTCCGCCCTGCGGGCACCCCTTCGTTTTACACGCCGTTTACAGACGCCGCGACCGGGGTGCTGGAGGTTGGGGGTGCCATGAAAAACACATCGCCTTCCCTTGTCCGTCTCCTCCTGTCGTCCGCCGCCTTGCTCGCGCTTGCCGCGCCGGTTGCCGCCAAAAAACCCGCGCCAGCGCCCGACTCGGCCTCAGTCGATGCCAAGAAGGAGGCCCTGGTCCAGCTCGCCATCCTGCTCGACACCAGCAACAGCATGGACGGCCTCATCGAGCAGGCGAAAAGCCAGCTCTGGAAGATCGTCAACGAGTTCAACGACGCCAAGCAAGACGGCAAAGTGCCGGTGGTCCAGGTCGCGCTCTACGAGTATGGCAACAGCGGCTTGAGCGTGGCTGGCAACTACATCCGCCAGGTGCTGCCCTTCACCCGCGATCTCGACCGCGTCTCCGAGGAGCTTTTCAAACTCACCACCAACGGCGGTGATGAATACTGCGGCGCGGTCCTCCAACATGCGCTCGACTCGCTGGAGTGGAAGGCCAACCCGAAGGTTTACAAAGCGGTCTTCATCGCGGGCAACGAGCCCTTCACCCAGGGTCCCATCGAGCCCAACTCCGTCTGCCGCTCGGCCATTGCCAGGGGCGTGGTCGTGAACACCATCCACTGCGGCCATCAAGCCGACGGTGAAAACGGCGGCTGGCGCACCGGCGCGGCGCTGGCGGAGGGCCGGTTCCTCACCATCAACCAAGACCGGGCCATCGTGCACGTTCCCGCGCCACAGGATGACGCGATCACCAAGCTGAGCATCGAACTCAACAACACCTACATCCGCTACGGCAAGGACGGAATGCGCGGCTGCGCCAATCAAACCGCGCAGGACAGCAATGCCACGGCCCTCAAAGAAGCGGGTGCCGCCGTGCAGCGTGCCCTGACCAAGGCCTCCGCCAATTACAAAAACAGCACCTGGGACTTGGTGGATGCCTGCAAAAAGGACGGCGTGAAACTGGGATCCATCGACAAAGAAACCTTGCCGAAGGAACTGCAGGCACTGAGCGAGGAAGAAGTGCAAAAGGTGATCAATGAAAAGGCCACGCAACGGGAGCAAATTCAGGCGGAGATCAAGAAGCTAAACCAGGAGCGCGAAACCTTCCTGGCGCAGCAGCGCAAAGAGAAGGCGCAAGACCTCACGCTGGATGAAGCCATCTCCACCGCCGTGCGCGAGCAGGCGGCCAGCAAGGCCGGCATCGCTTTTCAGAATCCCTGAACGCATGAACCGTCACCGCGCCGTCCGTTCCCGCGGGCGGCGCGTTTCGTTTGCTTTCCCATCACGCCAGCCTCGGTTATCTTTCCCCCACCATGCCCACCATTCTGGTCATCGAAGACGACAGCGCCATCCGCCGTGGCGTGGTGGATGCGTTGCGCTTCTCCCGTTACGAAGTTCTGGAAGCGGGCGAAGGAAAACGCGGACTCGAATTGGCGCAGACGGCCAGCTTTGACCTGCTGCTGCTGGATCTGGTGCTGCCGAACCACAACGGCTTCGAAATCTTGAAGGCCCTGCGCGACCAGCGTCACACCACACCGGTGATCATCCTTTCGGCTCGCGGTGAGGAATCAGACCGCGTCAAGGGACTCAAACTCGGTGCCGACGACTACGTGGTGAAGCCCTTCAGCGTGCGCGAGCTGCTGGCCCGGGTGGAGGCCGTGCTGCGCCGGTCGCCCGAGCGCCCGAGTCACGTCAGCGAGATTCCCGTTCCCGGTGGCCGCGTCGTGATTGCCCGCCGGGAGATCGTCTTTGACGATGGCCGTCGCGAGGAATTGTCCGAGCGCGAGACCGAGCTTCTTCAATACCTGGCCAGCCATTCGGGCCGCGCCATTTCCCGCGACGAATTGCTGCGGCGGGTGTGGCGCTTGGAGCCGAAGCACACCGAGACGAGGACCATCGACATGCACATCGCCCACCTGCGCACGAAGCTGCGCGATGGCGACTCCCGCTACCTGCTCACCGTGCGCGGCAAGGGCTACATGGTGCGCCCGCCAGAATCTTCCACCGCCTGATTGTCCCCATGTCCCGACCTGTCATCCGCTGGCTTCTTTTTATCCTGTGCCTGGCCGTTTTCGCCGGTGCGCTGGTGTGGATCAGCCAGCGCATGCTGCGCATGGAGACCGAGCGGCGGGAGGCGGAGCGCGAGGCCCAGGTGCAGGAGCGCGTGCGTCTGGCGCTGTGGCGCATGGAGTCGGTGGCCAGCACCCTGCTGATCCGGGAAAACGCGCGGCCGCCGTTTCAATACCAAGCCTTTTACGAACCCGACGATCTCTACACACCCGGCAACGAACCGATTCCGCGCGGGCAAATCCGCACGCCCTCGCCGCTGATGGGAGCCCCCCCCGACCTGGTGCGTCTGCACTTCGAGCTGTTGCAGAGTCCGCCCATGTTGTGCAGTCCGCAGGTCCCCATCGGGAAGGATGCGGCGCTCGCCCAAGCCTGGTATGTGCACCCTTCGTCCCGAGCAGCGCAGTCGTTGCTCGATGACTTGCAAACCCTGATCCATCAGCGACCCGACCTGTTTCAACTCGATGCCGCAAAAGCTCCCGCCAAGGAAAAAGAAGTCGCCGCCGCTGTCCCAACGAAACCGCAGATGGACCAAGCCGCCGCACAAACTCTCGACCAGGGTTTGGCCAACACCCGCGAGTTTCAGCAGCGCTCGACGCTGGTGACGCAAAATGTGATTCAGGAGAAGTCGGAGGCCTTCAAGGTGCCTTTGAAAAAAGCCGCGCCATCTCAAGTCTCAAGAGCCGCCAGTGATGCCACTGCTGAATCCGCAGCGGGCGCGATGGCAGCCGAGGCAGCACCGCCCTCTCGCGCCGCCGCCCCGCCGACGCCGACCTTTGCCGGCGATCTCCGTGGTGAATGGATCGGAGAAAACCTCTTCCTGCTGCGTCAGGCGGAGCTGCAGGGGAAGAAGCGATTGCAGGGCGTCTGGGTGGACTGGGCCGCGCTCCAGCAGCGCCTGCTCGAAGCGGTGAAGGACCTCTTTCCCGACGCCTCACTCCGGCCCGCCGCCGCATCCGAGCGCAGCGATCCCGACACCCTCGTCACCCTGCCGATCAAACTCCTCACCGGCAGCACCGCCATCTCGCTGCCCCCCGCCAACCGCGCCGTGCTGCGCACCCTGGCGCTCGCGTGGATCAGCTTTGGCATCGCCGCCCTCGCCATCGCCTTTGTCTTGCAGCGCGCGCTGACTTTGAGTGAGCGGCGCGGTGCCTTCGTCTCCGCCGTCACCCACGAGCTGCGCAC
>JAGRPD010000465.1 GCA_020439875.1 Verrucomicrobiales bacterium | reverse complement strand
CGAAGCCTTCGCCTAATTTTCTCTCAGTAACATTTTTTCCGTGCCAGACGTTGAATATGGCTCACTTTCGAGCCCTCCCAACGATTCCCCCCATTTTCCCCATGAGCGTCCCCCACCTCCCTGCCCTACGCCGCGGCCAGCCCTACGACAGCCTTGAAAAAATCGAAGTCAAAGACCACCGCACCGGCGAGTTGAAGGCCGAGGTCAGTCAGGTCAATGCCGGCATCATCCGCAAAGACATGCGCCGCATCGGAGAGGCGCGGGAGTCTCTGAAGAAATTCACGGTCGAGCAGCTCATCGAGATCAGCGCCCGAGCCGGAGAGGAATTTCTCAACGGCACCCTGCCGCTCGGAGATCGCGGTCACACCCAGAGCCCCGAGGAGTACATCGCCACCCTCTCCCGCACCAGCGGCCTGCCTCACGCCATGGTGAAGCGCAACATGGCCAAAATCCATTACGCGCTGACCCACATGCGCACCATCCTCAACGGCCTCTCCCGCGGCCTCGACCTCAACGTCATCGACACCGGTTTTGGTGAGCAGGCCGGCTGCCCCGTCTCCTACTTCCCCACCACCCAGTGCCTCGGCCTGGTGATGCCCAGCAACTCGCCCGCCGTCAACAGCCTCTGGCTGCCCGCCATCGCCCTCAAAATCCCCGTCTTCATCAAGCCGGGACGCGACGAGCCCTGGACGCCCTTCCGCCTCATCCAGGCCTTCATCAAAGCCGGTGCACCCGCCGAGGCCTTCGGCTTTTATCCCACCGATCACGAAGGCTCTGGCGAGGTCATCAAGCTCAGCGGGCGCTGCCTCGTGTTCGGCGATGTCGGCACCGTGAAGCAGCATGAAAACAATCCCGCCGTCCAGGTCCACGGCCCCGGCTGGTCGAAAATCCTCATCGGTGCCGACCAGGTCGCCAACTGGCGGGATTACATCGACGTCATCGTCTCCTCCGTCTCCGACAACGGCGGCCGCTCCTGCATCAACGCCTCCGCCGTCCTCGTCCCCAGCCATGGTCGCGAAATCGCCGACGCCATCGCCCAACGCCTCGGCAGTTTCACCCCGCTGCCTCCGGACGATGAAAACGCCAAACTCTCCGGTTTTGCCAACGCCAAAATGGCTGAATACATCGACGCCACCATCGACGCCGATCTCAAAACACCTGGTGCCGAAGACCTCACCGCCCACTACCGCAACGGCCCCCGCAAGGTCGAATTCGAAGGTGGCACCTACCTGAAGCCCACCGTGGTCTTCTGCGAAAAACCGACTCACCCGCTCTTCAATCGTGAGTTCCTCTGCCCCTTCGTCTCCGTCGTCGAGGTGCCTCAGGACCAGATGCTCGAGCACATCGGCTACACCCTCGTCGCCACTGCCATCACCCAGGATGAAGCCTTCATCCGCCAATTGATGGAGAGCCCGAACATCGATCGCCTCAACATCGGCCCCATCTCCACCATGAAAATCTCGTGGGATCAGCCGCACGAAGGCAACATGTTCGAATTCCTCTACAAGCGCCGCTCCATCGACCGCGCCTGAGCCTCGACTCCCCGCCCCGCCCCCTCTCGGCCGCCGCTCGCATGTTGCCCGTACCTTTCGACTATCAACCCCGCACTCGCATCGTGCACGGCCCCGGCAGCTTGGCTCGCCTGGGTGAGCTGGTGAAGGAATACGGCGGCACCCGCGCCCTCGTCGTCAGCGACCCTGGCATCGTCGCTGCAGGACACACCACTCGCGCGGTCAGCTTCCTTGTGCAGGCCAAAGTGCAAGCCCGCGTGTTTGGGGACGTGCATGAGAACCCCACCACCGAGGACGTCGCACGCTGTGTGGAGATCGCCAAAGAATTCGGCACCGACTTCATCATCGGCCTCGGCGGAGGCAGCAGCATGGACACAGCCAAAGGGGCCAACTTCATCCTCACCAATGGCGGTAAAATGAAGGACTACTGGGGCGTCGGCAAAGCCAAAAAACCCATGCTCCCCAGCATCTGCGTGCCCACCACCTCCGGCACCGGCAGCGAGTGCCAGAGCTTCGCTCTCATCTCGGACGCCAAGACCCACGCCAAAATGGCTTGTGGCGATTCCAAAGCCGCCGCCAAAGTCGCTCTGCTGGATCCCGAACTCACCGTCTCCCAACCTCAGCGCGTGACCGCCTGCACCGGCATCGACGCCCTGGCCCACGCCGTGGAAACCGCTGTCACCACCAAGCGCACCCCCATCTCCGGCCTGTTCGCTCGCGAGGCCTTCCGCCTCTGTGAGCAGAGTTTGGAAATCGTCCTCAGCAAACCCAAGCAGCTGGAAGCCCGTGCCCGCATGCAGCTCGGTGCCGCCTTCGCCGGACTCGCCATCGAAAACTCCATGCTCGGAGCCGCCCACAGCTGCGCCAACCCCCTCACCGCGCGTTACGGCATCGTCCACGGCGAGGCCGTCGGCCTCATGCTGCCTCACGTCGTCCGCTTCAACGCCAAACGCGCCCCCGTCGCCGCCATCTATCGCGAGATGTATCCCCAGGGCGACCTCGCCAAACGTCTCTCCACCCTCCTGCGCGCCGCTGGCATGCCGCAGCAGCTCCGCCACTACGGCATCACCAAAGCCGACCTCAGCGACTTGGCCGATCAAGCCGCCCAACAGTGGACCGCCCAGTTCAATCCCCGCCCCGTCAAAGCCAAAGACTTCCGCGCCCTCTACAAAGAAGCGCTCTAACACCCCATTATGTTTGTCGATCACATCAAGGTGTTTGCCCGAGCTGGAAAAGGCGGAGACGGCGTGGTGCACTTCTATCGGGGCAAATTCCAGCCCAAGGGCGGACCGGACGGCGGAGACGGCGGACGCGGTGGCAGCGTCATCCTCGAGGTGGACAACAGCACCGACAGCCTGCGGAATTTCTTTTTCAACTCCAAGCTCAAAGCCGATCACGGCAACAATGGCGAGGGCAACCAACGCTCCGGCCGCAGCGGCAAAGACAGCATCTACAAAGTGCCCGGTGGCACCGTCGTCAGCCGCTGGGTCGAGACCGAAGATGAGGAGACCGGCGAGATCACCGTGGAGATGGAACCCGTGACCGACCTCACCGAGATCGGCTCTCGCTTCGTGCTCTGTGCCGGAGGGCGCGGTGGCAAAGGCAACATCCATTTCAAGACCGCCACTCATCAAGCCCCCCGCGAAGCCACCCCTGGCGAGCCAGGAGAGGAAGGCTTCTTTTACTTCGAGCTGCGCTCCATCGCCGACGCCGGGCTGGTCGGTTTTCCCAACGCCGGAAAGTCCACCCTGCTCTCCAAACTCTCCGCCGCCCGCCCCAAAATCGCCAATTACCCCTTCACCACCCTGCAACCCAACGTGGGCGTGATGGAGTTCAGCGAAACCGAGCGCGGCACCCTGGCCGACATCCCCGGCCTCATCGAAGG
>JAGRPD010000464.1 GCA_020439875.1 Verrucomicrobiales bacterium | reverse complement strand
CCGAGGCCAGTTGCTTGCCGTCCGGGCTCCACGCGCAGGACCTGACGGAGCCCGTGTGACCCACCCGTACAAGCAGTGCGGCTGCACGGGGATCGACTTTGGGTTGATTCGCAGACTGGGTTCGCTCTCCACAAGATGAAGCCCATTGATCCCAGTCCGTCGGGAGTTCCGCGCCGTCCAAATCCACGTTTATCCATTCTGCACCAGCCAACTGGGTTTCAGTCAATCGCGCTCCCGACAGGCTGCCTTGCCGCCACTGCATGCCTCTGAGATCCGCCTTTTCCAAATTCGCACCCCTGGCATGAACCCCCTCAAGAACGGACTGCCGCAAGGCTGCTCCGGTCAGATTCGCCCCCGAGGCATCCACGAATCGGATTCGACTGCGACTCAACTGAATGCCACGCAAATCCGCTCCGCGCAGATTGATGGGCCGGTCCGCGCCATGACCCACGATTTCCCATTCCTCCGCTTCGGCACCCGCCAGCACGATTCTTGTCGGCGTGGGCTCCGGGCCGCCCTGCTTGATTGCTTCCAGCCAATATTGGAAGGCAAGGCAGGCGGCCCGCAGCACCTGAGAGCCGAGGATGTCTCCCAAAACTCCCAGGCAACGGGCGCGGGACACCTCCGGCTCCAGCGCCAAAAGTTGCCCCACAAAATGCAGAGTCTCCACGGTCTGCATCGAAATGTCCCAGGCAGCGGGACGCTGCTCCTTCAACGCCCGCAGCAAATGGCAGGCCAGGAAAAACTCCTGCAGTGAGGTGTGGGCAAACCGGAAGCTTCCGCTTCCCTCCCCGCTTTCCGGTCGCACCACAAAGGTAGCCGTGCGCAGGTCTTCCTTCAGCACCGGCCGCGGCCGACCGGCATAGGCACTGGCGACAACGGGTTCCTCATAAAGAAACTGGTCCAGCCAGGCCTCCAACTCATCGGCGCTCATTTCACGAAGGCCCTCGGCCGCCAACTTCCCCGCCAAGCGCTCCATCAGCAGGCGCTTGTGCGCGGGATCCAGTTGGTGTTTTCCATCGTCCCGCGTGAGCCAGCGGCCCACGACAAGCTGGTAGAGCCGTGCCGCATTGACCACCTCGTTGCGGACCGCAGCGCCCTCCAGCTCCGCCAAATGTTCGGTGATGTGGTTCAACAGCACGGGACGTTGCGCCAAGTCCCGCAGGTTGTGGATGCGCTCGATGATGGCAAACGCCTCCGCCGCGCGCTGCTCACTGCCGGTCATCTCACGCAGGTAGGCGCGGATCTGCACCTCAGAGAAGGGTAGCATGAGCAGCACCTTGAAATCGCTCCCGCGCTTGAGCCCTTCCCGATCCTCCCCGGTGAGCATGGCGTTCTGACTGAGCACATCCCGGAAGTAATGCGACCGGCAAGACAGGATCATTTTCCCCATTCGCTGACCGGACTTCGAGTCTGCTTTGCGGATTACCGGCGGAAGAATCTTCCACAGTTCGCGAATGTAGGCCTGCGCCTCCGCGGGCGGCAGGTGGACGATTTTTTCATCCAGACCATCAAACATGATGACGGCACCCTCTTCCCTCACCAGCCGAATGATGGTGGCCGGTGTGAGTGGGGAGGCGTGGGCCAGCTTGTGATTGCGCACAATGACCTGCTGCAGCAGTTGCTCCAGCGTGGGCACGGCGCCTGATTCGCCAAGGCGGAGCCTCAGGTCGATGTAAATCGGCAACGGAGTGGAGCGGTCCGTGCGGCGGCGATCCAGCAATTCCTTCGTGAACATTTTCAGCGTCGTGGTCTTGCCGATTCCATATTCACCGAGCACGGCACAGAACACGGAGGACTTCTCTCCGCCCGCAACCCATTCATGAAGCTCTTCGAGGGCGTCTCGGCCTTCGGTCGAAGGCAGTTTGCCATTGAGGCTCTCCAATTCCGCAAAGCTGGTCGGATGGGCGCGGCCTCGCTGCGGGCACTTCGCTTCCTGCGGTGCCCAATCGCGAAGGTGTTCCACCAACACTTCGTCGTCGAAGGGGGCTGGCGCATCCGTTGACGGCGAAACGGGTCGCGGGAGGCGCTGAACCGGCTTGGCAGACGGGCCGAAATGTTCGTCCAGCCTGCCGACCACGTCGAGGAAGAGCCGATGGGCAAAGTCGTCCTTGTCCACGTTGTTGCGGCAGTGAGCAAAGAACTGCTCTGTGCCTCCCGGACTCTTGCGGCGGTAGATTTGATTCTCCCGAAGACCCTTCAAATCGTGGGCATTGAAATCCACCACCTTCAATCCCACCGGGACCACCGGTTTGGCGCTCGTGTCCGATTCCTTCGGCACAAAAACCGGCAGCTCGTGTTCGGTGATGAATTCGCTGCCCAGGAAACTGGGAGTCACCAAAAGCAGACCGAACTCGCAGTCCTCCAACGCCTGCAGGATTTCTGCTCTCCATTTGTTGCCAGTGCGGATGCGGCGGTCGATCCAGAGGTCGAGAGAGTAGTCCTTCGCGGCGTCGAACTGTTTGCGAAAGCGGGTCAAGAAATCATCGGCCTCGCGGTCGTCATCATGCGCGTAGCTGACGAAGAAGCGCACCACGCGCTTTCCCTCCTGAAGCGCCCGCCCCGTGCTGACCGTAGCGCGGGAGCGAACAACGGGGTCGCCCTGGATATCGGCCACTGACTCCGCAGAAAAGCGCTCCGCACTGGCAATGTCAGGATTGCTGCCAGTGAACCAGCACCGCCGCTCCGAGGGAGCGCGTTTCTTGTCGGTATCCACGGCGAAGCGAACATCACAGCCAACGGCTTCCGCAGTCTTGTTGATGGCGCTGCGCAGGCTGCGCATGCTGGTCTGGGCCTTGTCGTCCTGGGAGCCAAACAACTCGGTGAGGCATTGGCCCAGGTTCAGGTAGTCCGACGCGCTCAGCTCCAGCAATCGCTGCAAACGCCGGCGGTCCGTGCCTCCGAGCTCAGAAAGCAGAGAGCCTTCGCCCTCCGCATGGTTTTCAATCGCCAGCTTGAGGGTTTCACCAAACAGGAGCGTCGCTTTCATGGCGGCAAGGATGCCGTCAATCGCTATCGGTGTCAAATCACGTTTTTCACGATTTTATCACGTTTTAAAACAGGTGGGATTTGGAGACATGGCGCGAGCCACCATCCCTCTGTAAAAGCGGGCAGTGACCGCTTGGGGGGGTGCGACCGATGCCGAGACCACCTCCGCGCTTTTG
>JAGRPD010000463.1 GCA_020439875.1 Verrucomicrobiales bacterium | reverse complement strand
ACTCCATGCACTGGGTGCAGTTCTCGGGGATGTAAAGAGGTGTCTCCCGACGGGCGACGTATTTCGACTGGGTGGCACCGGTGCCGGCGGCCATGATGCCGACGGCGGCGAGGGCTCCTGCGGGCTGGTGATAGCCGAGGCCGTTGCGGAACTCGCCATCGAACTTGCCGAGGCTAAAGACGGGTGCTTTGGCGGATTGATCGGCGGGTTCTTCGATGGCTTGAAGTGACTCGGCAAAGACGCCTGCGGTGGGCAGGATGCGGTGGGAGTCTGCAGGGACGATGGGTTCCAACCGCATGGAGGAGAGGTCGGCGTCGTCGTCCTGGCCGTACGGGATTTCGACGAGGCGCTCGAAGGCCTCGGTCATGACCTTCATGTTGGACTCGACGACGGCGTCTCCGAAGCGGCCAAATTTCTTGACGTATTGCTTGCGGACGAGGGCTTCGAATTGCTCGCGGGTGATGCCGTAGTCTTTGAGGAAGGGGGACACGGCGAAGAAGGCTCCGAGGAAGGCGTTGCCCTGCATGCGCAGCTGCAAGTCGGGGCGGGAGGTGGCTTCTTTGGCGATGGCGAAACCGGGCAGCAAGAAGACGCGGATGTTGTTGTCGCGGACAAACTGGCGGTATTTTTTCGGAATGCGCTGCCAGGCGGTGGCGGCGTCTTCACTGGACTCCCAGACGAGGCAGCCGCCGGGGTTCACACCGGCGAGGGGGTTGGTGTGGGTGAAGGCTTTGGGGTCGCAGCAAAGGACGACATCGACGTGATTGAGTTCGCAGTTCACGCGGACGCGTTCGGGGGCGACGGTGAGGTAATAGTTGGTGGGAGCGCCTTTTTTCTCAGACCCGTATTTGGGGTTGGCCATGATGTGGAGCTTCTCGATGAGCACGCCTTCCTCATCGTAGTGAGGATCCAGCTCGGAGATGTAGTGGCCGACGTCGCCGATGATGCTGCCGAGGTTTTTGCCCGTCGTGATCATGCCCCAGCCGCCGATGGAGTGGAAGCGGACGGCGATGGCTCCGTCGGGCAGCAAGGAGGGGGTCTCCTGGGAGATGACGGCGTAGGGATGATCGACGCCGAGGACGAAGAAGGTCTCTCCATCGGCGGCGGTTTTGCCGTCGGTACGGGCGGTGGTGCCGGTGGCAAATTCAAAGGCACCGAGGATGTGCTCGGGGCGGAAATCCCGGGAGCCGAGGCCGTAGCTGCCACGGAACAGGCGGGGGGTCTCTGCGGGGGTGAGGGCGGGGAGGGAGCCGCCGAACTGAGCGGCTTCGTTGGCTTTGCCGAGGGCGACGCGGATGTCGCGCGCCAGCGGGTTGTCGCCCGCCATGCCTTCGTCGGTGCGCTCGATGATGATGACTTGTTTTTTGCCGCGGAGGGCTTCGATGACGTCGGCCTCGGGGAAGGGGCGGATGACGTTGATGTGGATGGAGCCGACTTTGGCGTTGCGAGTTTTCCGCAGGTAGTCGCAGGCTTCTTCGATGTTCTCCGCAGCGCAACCGAGGGAGATGAAGACGGTGTCGGCGTCTTCGGTTTTGTAGGTGGAGATGAAATCGTAGTGACGACCTGTGAGTTCGCCAAACTCTTTGTAGGCGTCAGCGAGGAAGCCGAGGATGGGCTCGTTGAAGTTGTTGCGCCGAGCGACCACGCCGTTCATGTGGTGCTCCTGGTTTTGCACGGGGCCGAGGAGGATGGGGTTTTTGAGGTCCATCATCTCCGGCAGGCGACGGCGCTTGGGTCCAAACAACTCCTTCTGCGCGGGGGTGGGGCAGTCGATGGTGTCGTTGGGGGCTCCGAGATACTGGCGCAGGAGTTCGGCCTCGGGGGCGTAGTAGGAGCGCTCGGAGTGGGTGGTGAGCATGCCGTCCTGGACGTTCATGCCGGGGTTGAGGGCGAGTTCGGAAACCTTGCGCAGGATGATGCCTTGATCGGCGGCTTGCTGGGCGTCTTTGGCGAAGAGGATGGTCCAGCCGGTGTCGAGAGCGGCGTAGATGTCGTCGTGACCGCAGTGGACGTTGAGGGCGTGTTTGGTGAGGGCGCGGGCACCGATCTGGAGCACCATGGTGGAGCACTTGCCGGGGGCATGGTAGTACTGCTCCATGGCGTACACGATGCCCTGGCCGGAGGTGAAGTTGACGGTGCGCTTGCCGGTGACGGCGAGGGCGGTGGCTCCGCCCTGGGCGGCGTGTTCGCCTTCGGTCTCAATGGCGATTTTGGCGTTGCCCCAGACGTCGAGCTTGCCCTCGGCGTAAGCAGCTTGATAAAGCTCTCCGCCCTCGGTGGAGGGGGTGATGGGGTAAAAGACGCCGCCTTCCGTGATGCGAGCTTCCACGTATTGAGCCACGAGCTGGTTGCCGTTGCAGGTGACGCGGACGCCGGGGAAGGGGGCTTTGTGTTGTACAGGAGCGGAGGGAGCGGTCTGAGCTGGCATGATGAGATAGGGGGAGTAGGTACGGGTACGTCGAACTCTGATAGGTGTCATTTTTCCCCGGAGTTGGAAAGGACAAAGATGAAGGATCTTCAATGGGGGCGGAGGAGAGGTGGGAAGGAGAGCGTCGATGGGGTGGGGACTCGGTGAGCTGGCATGGGGATTGACGGGATGGGGGCGATTGGTCAAGGTGGGCAGATGTTGATGAAAATTCGGTTTTTGATGGTGGCTCTGGTGGGTCTGACGGCGGTGCCGGGGGGGCGGGCGGAGGATGCGGATCAGCGGGCTCGACGCGAGGCGGTGGCGCGGGAGAAGTGGTCGCAGGCGATTGCGGCGCTGCGGGCGGAGGATGAGGGGCTGGAGTCGAATCCAGAGGCGATCCTGTTTTTGGGGAGTTCATCGATCCGGCTGTGGGAGACGATGCCGCAGGACATGGCTCCGTATGCGGTGATCCGGCGGGGTTACGGGGGGGCGAAGTTCGCTGACCTGGCGGTTTTTGCCGAGGATCTGATCCGTCCGCACGCGTATCGCGCGGTGGTGATCTTTGTGGGTAATGACATCACGGGCAGTGAGTCGGATGCGGCGGTGGAAGATGTGGTGGCGTGGTTTCGGGAGATTGCGGCGGTGAGCGCGGCGGTGCGTCCTGGGGCTCCGATTTTTTTGCTGGGGGTGACGCCGACGATGAAGCGCTGGCAGGCGTGGCCGCAGATTTGGGGGCTCAATGAGGCCTTGAAGGGGGCCTGTGAGACGGAGGCGAGCTGGCACTATGTCGCGACCTCGCAGGCCTTTCTGGGGGCGGATGAAAAGCCGCGAGAGGAGTATTTCCGGGCGGATCATCTGCACCTGAGTCCGCTGGGATATCAGGTGTGGGCGGGGATCATCAAAAGTCATTTGCAGGCGGTGCTGGGAACGCCGAAGCCCTGAGTCCAACCTTTTCCCCAATCCATCTCACTGCCCATGAAGTCCAAAGCCATTCGAGTCTGCTCTGCAGAGGTGTATTTTTTGCCCACGGTGCTGCGGGTGCCGCTGAAATTTGGTCCGGAGACGGTGACCAGCGTGGTCTGCCTGCGGGTGCGGGTGGAGGTGGAGACGGGAGCGGGCCAGCGGGCGGAGGGCTGGGGGGAGACGCCGTTGAGTGTGTCCTGGGTGTGGCCGTCTGCGCTGTCGGTGGCGGAGCGTACGGAGCGGATGAAGGCATTCTCGAAGGATCTGGCGCAGCGGGTGGTGGCGGAGTCAGGCGTGGGGCACCCGATCGAGATGGGTTATGACTTCATGGAGGGGCCGCTGGCGGAGGCGCTGGAGGCGGCCAATGAGGGGCAGGCTGCGGAGATGCCTTATTTGGCCAGTTTGGTGGCCTTCAGCGCATTTGACATTGCCATCCATGATGCCTTTGGCCTGGCTCACGGGGTGGATGTTTATCAAACCTACAATGGCGACTGGATGCGCCGCGATTTGGCGGACTTTGTGCAGCCGGCCAAGGGGGCGGATTGGAGCTTTCGGGGTCGCTATCCGGCGGAATTTTTGATCGAGAAACCGGCGATGGTGATGCCGGTGTGGCATCTGGTGGGAGGGGTGGATGCGCTGGAGGCGGCGGATTTGACAGGAAGCGAACCGGACGATGGCTACCCTGTGACGCTGCCGGATTGGATCGAGCAGGACGGTCTGAAATGCCTGAAGGTGAAGCTGCGGGGGACGGACGCCGAATGGGATATGGAGCGCCTGAAACGGGTAGGGCGGATCGGCCTAGGGCGCGGGGTGAGCTGGTTGAGTGCGGACTTCAACTGCACGGTGCGGGATCCAGCCTATGTGAATGAGATCCTGGATCAGCTGCTGCGCGATGAGCCTGAGATCTTCAGCCGCATTTTGTATGTGGAGCAGCCCTTCCCGTATGAGCTGGAGGAGGATCTGCTGGATGTGAGATCGGTCTCCGCGCGGAAGCCGCTGTTTCTGGATGAGAGTGCGCACGACTGGCGGTTTGTGCGGTTGGGGCGGGATCTGGGGTGGTCGGGTGTGGCGCTGAAGACGTGCAAAACGCAGACGGGTGCGCTGCTGAGCCTGAGCTGGGCCAAGGCGCATGGCATGCCGCTGATGGTGCAGGATTTGACGAACCCGATGCTGGCGATGATCCCGCATGTGAGGCTGGCGGCCCACGCGGGGACGATTCAGGGCGTGGAGTGCAATGCGATGCAGTTTTATCCCGAGGCCTCCCTGCCGGAGGAGGCGGTGCATCCAGGGATCTATCAACGGCGGGACGGCGTGGTGAATCTACAAACTCTGGGCGGAGCAGGCATGGGGTATCGGCTGGAAAAAATCCAACGCCAGCTGCCCGATCCGGCTTGAGGGTGGTTGCGCGCTGATGCGTGATGGCGTGAATGACGGGCAAGGAGTGGGCGAGTTGGTTCGTAGTGGTCAGGGTGAGGCTCTTCTTTGTGCTTGATGTTCTTCGTGCTCGGCGGTTTTGGATGACGGCAGGGGTGGCTGTGCTGACGGGTGGATCGGCGTGGGCGGAGGTGGATTACGCTCGCGATATCCGACCGATCCTGAGCAATCGCTGCTTTGCCTGTCACGGATTTGATGACAAAACGCGTGAGGCCGATCTGGGCCTGCACACCTTTGCGGCAGCCACCCGGGACCTGGGGGGTTATCGTGCGGTGGAGCCTGGAAAACCTGATGCCAGCGAGGTGATGCACCGGCTGACCACTCACGATGCGGATGAAAAAATGCCGCCCGCCTCTTCCAATAAGAAGGCGCTCTCACCGCAGGAGGTGGCGCTGGTGCGGCAATGGATCGCCGAGGGAGCGAAGTATCAGGAGCACTGGGCCTTTGTGCCGCCGGTGAAGCCGAAGGTGCCAGAGATGGCGTTTGCGGATCTGCCTCTGAAGGAAGGTCCGGCAACGGAGATCGACGCCTTTATTCGGCAGCGTTTGCCGGAGCATGGGCTGCGACCGTCTGCGGAGGCGGACCGCGCCACGTTGCTGCGTCGGGTGAGTTTGGATCTCATCGGCATGGTGCCGACGCCGGCTGAGCTGACTGCTTTTGAAAAGGATGCCTC
>JAGRPD010000462.1 GCA_020439875.1 Verrucomicrobiales bacterium | reverse complement strand
AGAAAGCGCCGAATCTGTGGGCGAACAAACCAGCAAATCAATACAAAAATGTTACCGAATTCCAGTCGGCCATACATTAGTGTGTCTAAACACGTTCGGACAACAATACAGTTTTCAAGCGATGACCTCTGATTCGTTTCCAGTTTTTTTGGCGGCATTCAACTCTGGCTCGATTGGCGGCATCATCGTGACGATTATATGCATCGGCCTCCTGATATGGAGCCTTCGCTGGGTGTATTTAGATGCAGAGGCGCGAGGTAAGGATGGATGTTTGGTTGCATTTCTTGTGTTCCTCATCAGTTGGCCCATCAGCCTTCTCGTATGGATGGCCTTCCGCCCAGACCTGCAGTCACTACAGGCACGCCATGCGCAGAACAGATGCAGCAATTGCAACGCTCCAATTGAGCGTGGCAGACGGCTATGCTCCCGATGCGCTTCTCTTGCATAACAATTTCTCACAGTAGAAACGTTAAGTCCCGAAGCGAAGAAGATCACAACAGACGTGCCCCAACTACTACTAAGCCCGAACAAAACGGATGCAGGCTACGGCTCGTATGGCATCTGTCGTGTCATCCACGCTTCCCGCTCGCCGTCGCCTGATCCGGGACGTCTCGGTAGAAAAATTTAGCCACGACACAACACAATAAAATGCGCTGGTTGCTTATACATCCCCTTTCGCGTTCAGCAATACCTGCAATCGTTGGGGCTGTTGTTGGCTTGATGACTAATTTTGTCGCGGGCGCGGTTCAGGTGTCAGGCAAGGTCATGTGGAGCGACATCCATCGACAGACTGCCTTCTGGATCGGAATGGTTGTTCTCGGTCTCGGTATTTTCTATCAGAAGAAGGTTCACGAGACAGACAGAGAATCCCGGTCTGTCCTTGAAGAGTCGAAGGAAGGATTAGCCGAGAGTCTGGGGACTTTCTACGCAGAGAAGATCGCGGCAGGTGATATCGATGAACTTGAGGTGGCTGACAAAAAATTGAGGAAAATCTTTAAGAAGAAACCATGAAAATTTATTACACACCCGAGTTCGCCCGCCAGGTCGAGCGTGCTAGTACGCGGCATCAGAATATCGTGAAAATGATTGCGCGGTATGTTGAGACGCACAGTCTTTCAGAGATCTTCAATCACCCTAGGATTGGCCCACACAAGATCAGGGAGCCTGACCTTTACCGTTTTCACTTCGAGGAACTACGTGTTCTCGCATCACTGAAGTCCGATCAATCGGGGCAATTTTGGATTTTCTCGCAGCTTGAGGAGCATCCATAAAAACAAAAAACCGAACAATAAAGGAGCACGTAACCCCTGACCAGCCTCGAGTATTACCCTTTATGGTGACTCCTCTTTTATTGGTGTTTGCGACGCGCGCCCCCGGTCAGGGGTCACGTGTCCTTTGACGTTTCGCCTTAACCACAACACGCCATGTCTGACGAAGGAAAGCCCATTACAGCCGAGCATGTATTCAAGCGCATCATTTGGCGCAGCGTTCTTGCCATCGGTGGCAGCATGGAGCAGTTCACTACATGGACGATTACGGGGATCGCCGCTATCATCACATTCTTCGTCGGCCATCTAGACTCCGCGAGCGGGGTTGTTTCAGCCTGCGGGCTACGATGGAGCTTGATTCTACTGGCGTTCTCTCTGCTAGCGGGTGTTGTGAGCAAGCAGATTGGGATGGCCGTTGCGCATGGAGTCGAGACTGTCACGAAGATAGAGGCATTTCTTCATTCACCTGATGGCCAGCGATTGATGGGCCACATGACGATTGAGCCACGTCAGCTTACACGAGATATTGCAGCTCCATTTATCTGGCCGCTGTCGTGGCTGATGAGGCGGAGCGGAGAGCAGGGGGTTCAGGACTACTCCTCAGCAGACCGGCGCTTCATTCGTCTCTTTTGTTTTCAGCTATACACGAACCTCATTCACGGCTTGCTCGCAGCAGCAGCTATCATCACTTTAGCCGCATCGATCAAGTGACTGCGTCCCACATCTACAACCAAGGCGAACAAAACGGATGCAGGCAATGGCTCGAAGGCTATCAGTCGTGTCAGCAACGTCTTGCGCTCGCCGTCGCCTGATCCGAATCGTTCGTCCTATATGCAGCGCCCTGGAGAAATTCTTGCAGAACGGCTTCGCCAGGCCAAGGTTCCCCGTGATTACTCGGCTGCATTCCGTGAGTTCTACGATACTGCGGAACGCCACGCATCTGAGTATATGCAGGAGGCAGATATTCGTGTGGCTTGTGGAACATGCTCTTTCTGCTGCTATCAGTGGGTCCGAGTTTTGGCACACGAGGCCTTTGCGATTGTAGATTGCATTTCGACCATGGAACCGCCCCGGAGACAGCAAGTGCTGGAACAGTTACACAGCTACCACTCCGACTCGCATTTGTTGTCACCAGAAGATCAGGATTCATTTCATCGCGCCTGCCCATTACTGATTGATGGCAGGTGCTCAGTTTATCCAGTTCGACCATCAAACTGCCGTCGTTTTCATTCACTCGATAGCTCCCACTGTCAGCGGAGCGTTGAACAACCAGAACTATGGAAGGATACTCCACTACACAAAGGTCTCGCGGGTGCATGGAGTGACATGATTTTGGCGGCTGATTATTCATATCACCTCACAGGTCACGATCAGACGACCTACAATCTGGCGGAGGCTTGTCTGGCAGCGTTATCCAATCCCGCACTCCGACGGAGATGGGTTCAGAAGAAGAAGGCACTCCTCCACGACGACTCATGACAAGATCACCAGCAGCAACAACAGGGACGAACAAAACCGATTCAGACAACCGGCTGGAGGGGTCTGTGGTATTAGCGGAGTCCAGCACAGCCGGTGTCTGATCCGAGATGTTCGCCATAAGACCAAAGACACCGTGCTAGATCTCGACAGCCCAGATTGGAAGATCCTCGATCACGCTTACGGATCAGCCGAGGATATTCCCGCCATGTTACGAGAGCTGGAGGACTTCCCGCCAGACGTAGCGAAAGACGACAACACTTGGCACATGCTTTGGAGTTCACTGTGTCACCAGTCTGACATCTATTCAGCGTCCTACGCAGCCGTTCCCCACATAGTTCGCGTGGCGACCGCTTCTCCTGACCGGATCACTACGAGCTTCATTCTGCTACCAACTTGCATCGAGGCATCTCGACTTTCACATTCCGCGCCACCCGTCCCGGATAGCCTCGCGGAACCCTATTTTGCAGCGATCCGCTCATTGCCGTCGATTGTCGCAGCGTGCCTCGGGAGAGATTGGGATGACGATTTCGCGCGGACCGCTGCCGCAGCAATGTGCGCAGCGAAAGGGCATGGCAGTCTCGCCTACGCCATCCTCGACCTTTCTGAGGACGTATTGGAGGAGTTCAACGAGTGGGTCGCGGCAGACTGGCAACGGAAGCACCCTCCTACTCAGATTCCAACACCGCCACCCTTGATTCAGCCTCCATCTTCAACCTTCAGCTCGTGACCCGCACCGAAAATACAGAGGCGAACAATAAAGGGTGTCTTGC
>JAGRPD010000461.1 GCA_020439875.1 Verrucomicrobiales bacterium | reverse complement strand
CCTCAAACCGTGGGGACTGAGGCTGCGAGGGGCTGAATCCTTGATGAAACCGGCTTTGGCGGGCCGCTTTGCGAGTGCGAACCCTGCGGCGGCTTGTGCGAGGTCACTTTCCGTCCGGTCAATCCCTCTCAAATTCAGTGTGGCGCACCTTGCGAGCGCGTCGTACGGCCAGACGCCGCACTGCCGCGCTCGCGAGGAGCGCCGCGTCTCAGTCACCACGGTTTCAAAGATCCGCGCCCAGGCTGGCGCGAGTTTCGGAGAGCATGGCTTTCCAATGGCGGAAGAAAGCTGGTCGTTGGCACATGGCCTTGTGGAGGATGGCGAAATTCCGAATTCGCGCAACTCCTAACTGCCTTCTTCAAGGTCAATTTCATACATTTCTGCCAAGCGTTTTTTAGCGGGATCGCCATCCGGCAAATTGAGTACCCGTGCGCGAACCTTTTCCTGGAAGCTCTCGCGACTCTTGCGCCCTTGCTGCCGCTTGTTGTAGTTCGAGCGGCTCTCCTCATTCAAGTGGCGCTGGCCTTGGATATCCGAGTTTTGCAATTGATCTGCCCAGGCCCTGAGCTGGCGGCCGCAGCTCTCTGCCGCTTTGGCGATTTCCCCAATCAGCCCGGCGTGAGGCTTGAGCTTCGGGCGGGAGGCGAAGAAGCGCATCATGCTTCGGGTCTCGCCCGCAGAACCTCGCGAGATGTAAAGAAACGCCAACAGCTCTTTGGTGGTGCCGCGCTCGAAGCCCTCGGCGATGTTGTTGCTCACGGAAAGCGAGCACCTGTCGAGTTGGTCTGCTTTTCCCCGAGATATGTTGCTGCCAGCCATCTCGAGAAAATCCTCGCAGCGTCCCGCCAAGTTGATCGCCGCCTTCCAGACGGGGAGGTCTTCGAATTGCTTGTAGGTCACACGCGATGATGGGCTGGAGAAATTTGAGATTTCAAATCTGAAATTTCAAATTCTAAAGCCATCACACCACCACCACGCGGCTTTGCCTCAGGTAGGGCAGGCCCATGGCGTCGATGCGCAGGCCGTGCCGACTGTCTTCGGGGCCGAGGCTGACGAAGAGCACTTGGTCTTCCTCATGATGCAGGATCGGGTGCAGGGCGGCGCGGAGTTTTTCCAGTCGCAAGTCGTCCAAAGCGCACTCGAACACGCTGTATTGGATGCGGGTGCCAAAGGCCTCCATCGTCTTCGCCACCCGGCGCAGGCGCTTGGCGTGGCAGACATCGTAGCAGACGAGGTAACGCGTGCGGGCCATGGCAAATCAGCGGCTGGTAAAGGCGTGGTAACGCACGGCCTCGCCCCGGAGGAACCGCCACAGTTGCCGTGCCTGCACCTCCATCATGCGGCGGTAGCTCATCCGGTAGTCGAACTGCGGGTGCTTCACCTCGGTGTCCAGCCGCCGAAAGTAGGCGCTCCAAAAAGCTTTGCGCCCGTCGTCCTTCAAAAACGTCCCGCTGGCCGCGTGGACAAAGTCGGACGCACCCAGCTCGCCGCGATTGATCAGACTGATGGCCACGCTGTCGGCAATCAGCGGGCGAAACTCCTCCATCAAATCCAGCGCCAGCGCGGGCCGACCGTAGCGCGGCTGATGGAGGAAACCGCAAAACGGATCCAGCCCCACCGCGTGGCAGACGCCGGTCAGCTCCTTGGCCAGCATCGAGTAGCCGAGTGAGAGCAGGGCGTTCACCGGATCGCGCGGCGGGCGTTTGTTGCGTCCGTTAAAATCGAAGGCCCAAGTGCCGGCCTCCTTCAGCATGGTGGCGAAGTTTTCAAAATAGAGTTTTGCCGCCATGCCCTCGATGCCCATCAGCGAGGCCAAATCTCTGGCCTCTGCGGTGTGGTCGCGCAGGTCCGCCATGCGGGAAAGCACGGTGTCCGGTGGGTTGCCATTGCGCATGAGGAGCACGCGCTGGTTGTGGATCTTGCCGCGAAGGATTTCGCGCGCCACCGTGAGGCGGACCAGATCCTTTTCAAAGAGGCGGTACTGCGCCCGGCGCGCGTCGATGCCACTGGCTGGCAGCCCGCGCAACAGACCCAAGAATCGACCGGCGGGCGAAAAGTAACTGACGTCAATGCCGCGCTCCAGGCAAGCCTGCGCCGCCTGGGTGGTGAGCTGCGCTGCGCCGTAGAGATAGATGGCGCGGAGCTGCTCTGCCGCCATCTTTTGCACCACCTCTCCTTTTACGGCGACGGTGAATTCGCCGCCGCGCTGGCCCACCTGCGCGCCAGCGGTTTGCACGATCAAGATTTCCCCTTCATCACCGGGCGGACGTGGCGGCACCTCAATGGCGGCGGGTGCCGCCCCATCGGACTCCGGCCACTCGGAGAAGGTCAGCGTCATTTGATCGGTGTCGCGGAATTCACCCGGCTTCGTCTCCATCGCCCACTGGCGGCTCTCGCCCGGCAGGCAGATCGGGTAGGCGGAGCAGTACATGCAGCGGGGGTCATCCACCAGCGGTGGCGGGCAATGTCCGTCGGCCGCTTGCGCCTTCGCAGCGGCAATCGCCTGCCGCGTTTTGGCGTAGAGTTCCGGGGAAAGATCCACCGGCACGCGGCGGCGGTCGCCCGCATAGTAGATCCAGCCCTGGCTCACGGGGGTGCCATGCTCCGCCAGCAGCAGTGCCTGGGCCGCCACCTGAACGGCATCCGCCTCCTTGGGAAGTCGCTCGCCATGGTCTCCGCGCCGGGCCGAGCCCTTCTTGTAGTCCACCACTTCCGCGCCATCCGGACCGCCCTCCACCAAATCGGTAACCCCCACCAGTCCCAAGGTCTGACTTTCAAGGCGGAGAGAGCGCAGTTGCTGCCCCGGCGAGAGTCCTTCCTGCAGGGCCGCCTTGCGTTCATCCGTGAAGGGCGTGGGAGCATCCACGTTGCGGTGCGCATGGGTTCCTGCCACCGTGTCCGCATTGTCCTCGAAGAGGTTTTCCACCCACTGATAGTAGGCCAGCCGAGGACAGTAGAGGAAATTGTGAAGGCGACGAACGGGAAGGGGAGGTTGATCGGCGAGTTCGTCCTCGATGTGCAAAGGGGATTCGGCCATGGCAATTTCCTAATTATGGAAATTATAAACGCTCCGGAGTCGCCTGTCGAGCTTGGCCTTCGCTGCCGGAGCCGGGCAAAATGATCTTCTACGGGAGAAGGCGCTGCACGGAGGCGAGTCCGACGCGATGGCACAGCGAGCGCTGAAGGGACATGAAACTGGCCGAACCTTCCGGCACCGTTGAAGGGAATTCTATTGGGGAAGTTCGTCTCCGGGCAGCGGAGGTTGGACTGGCACGAGGTCCAAGACCCGCACCCAGTCTTCCTCTTTGGAAAGAGCCGCCTCACGCTTCAGGAAGTCCGCCCCATGCCATGCACAAATCTTTTCTGCCGCTGCGGCCGCGAGAAACTGCGAAGGCGTCACCTTGGCATCACGAGCCAACCGTTCCAGTTCCGCGTGGATGGATTCGGGAAGTTCAATGGTCAGATTGCTCATGGCGGACGACGCTCAATCCAGGAAACGCTGCTGCGAAAAATCAATCCGCGACGGCGTAGATCGCCGGACGGTAGCGAGGCTTCGGCACCGGCTTCCGATGCTTCCGCGCCGCCTCAATCCAGGCCTGCTTGGCGAGCAAGACTTCCTGCAAGGCCTCTTCCTGAGTCACACCAAACGCACTGCACGACTACATGGAGTCTCAATCGAAGGGAATCTCATCTTTGTGAAAACCGCCACTCGCCTTTTCTCTCCAAGCTTTCATTCTGTATGCATTGATTGCTTCGCACACCCCCCACTCCAATCTTGCTATTGCGCCGGTACATTGTCCAAGTTCATTCTTTCGGCGGCTAAAGATGGCCGCGTTGTGAGCGAGACGTGGATGGTCGTGTTCTCTGATCATTGCGTGGCCAAAAGACGCAATGCCCAACGGATCATGCATCAAAGTCGCTTTTCCTTCCTTTAAAAGTGTCGATTCAACGCTCAGTTTCTTAAAGCTCACTTCCGTGGCACTCTCAAACTGTGCTTTCTCCCTTTTGTTCTCCCGGCGCGTGATCCATTTGCTGGGACCAGCCACGTTGGAAGTAGAAACCACACTCTTCTTCGACTTCTTGCTCTTCGGCACTTCTCGTTCGATTCGCACACGGGGATGTGCATGAAAACAGTTCGGGCTGCCGATGGCGCGAAGGCCAATGTTTACGGCAGCGTTGATGTCTGCTTGGCGAATCTTCGGTAACATCTTCCGATCGTCGCCAATTTTCACATGTTTGGCCGCGACGAAGAATTCGCCGAGTTGTTGGGGTGCGAGTAGCCGCGGATTCTTCACTCCCAACTGAAGGGCTTCATCCAACTGATGGAACAACTTCGCCATGTGAGGCTCTCTTTCTATCGCCTTGGCCCAGCGCGAACGCTCCTTTAGCGAAATTTCGCTAGCACGGAAACCTGGAGCACCGGTCATAGCATCGAATTTAGAGGTGAACGAGGCAAACACCTCGACCACAGGAATGCCGAATGGCTCTGCCAGCATCTTGACCTTCTCATTGATCGCTCGATGGCACCACTTCATCAGTCTTGAATTCTCCGCCCGTGCGCGGCTTTTGTCGGTTGTGTAGCGGGATAAATCCTCCAGCACTATAAAGTCCACAGGGTTTCGTCCTGGAATCGGCTCGTATTCACCGTGAATGTTTTGTTCGGCTCGATTCTTGTCATCACAACTTGGCGCTTTGAGTTGCACGCCGAGTGCCTGTGCCAGGATCATGTGGGCCGTCTGATTCACTCGCTCCTCCTTCATGCGGACAATCTTGTCGGTGAGAACTGAACAGGGATCAGGCAACGTCTCACCGAGTGTGGTCTTGCCAAAATCAGGCTTAACACCTGACTGGTGACGGACATTACCATGCG
>JAGRPD010000460.1 GCA_020439875.1 Verrucomicrobiales bacterium | reverse complement strand
CGGGTTCAATGCCCCCGCCTACAACTCCCCCGCCGCCCCCTGTAGGTGGCCGCACCGAGGCCACACGCCTTTGAGACGCGAATGAATCCGCTGCCTCATCCCCCCATTCTCTCCCCAAAGACTTCCCCTCCGCAGCGGGTTCGATGCCCCCGCCTACAAGTTCCCCCGCCACCCCCCTGTAGGTGGCCGCATCGAGGCCACACGCCTTTGAGACGCGAATGATCCCGCTGAGGCATCCCTCCATTCTCCCCTCAAAGACACCTTCTCCGCACTACCCCTCACTCCCCGACCCGAGCAAAACTCACCTCAGCAGCGAGTGCCTCGTCCTCGTCGTACGCTGCTTGTTCGTCAGCGGTGGCAACTCCAGGTGAAACAGGTGCCGCAGCGTCGCCGAGTGATGACTCAAAATCCGCGCCGCCTCCGCCTTCAGCCCCATCCAGCGCTCCCAGGCATGATCCGGCGCATGCGTCACATGGCGCAGCAGACTCACCCACTCAATGTAACATCGGGATAGGTCCCCCTCCGCCACCCCACGCCGACGCTCCAGCGCACCCGGAGCCCCCGGGTGCAGCATCGCATCCAGCACCTCTGCGGCCCCATCCCCGTAGTCCAGTGGCAACCCACTTTCCAAATAGCCGTGGTGATTCACCAAACCAAACGTCGCCCGGCACACCGCCCCCAAGCGCTCCGAATCCGCCGCCTCCGGCAGGTCAAACCGCGTCCCCGCCCGCAGATTCGCCATGTCCCGCGCCAGATCCTCCACCGTATAACTGCCATCCTCCAGGGCCGCCACCACCGCCAGTCCCTCACCCCCTTGGAAAAACGAAAACACCTCCCCCCGTCGCGTCGGCACCCCGAGTTCATCGATCAATCCCAACTGACGCCACGCATGAATCGGCGAACCCGGGCGCGGCTGCCGCACCACCCGCTCCCCACCCGCCTGCACTTCCGTCCCCAGATCCCGCCGCAGCACCCGCTCCCGTGGACTCAGGATCCAGCGTCCGTGAGAATCCTCCACCGCCTCCACCTCCAGCTCGGACAAATCATACCGCGCATGCAGCAACCCCTCCCTCTCGGAGAAATCCACCAATCGTGCCTCCCCACCCAAAAGCGCCACCTCCTCCACCGCAGCCACCAGTTCTCTCCCCACCTCCCCTGCCCATCTCGCCTCAAAATCCGCCAGCGTCATCCCCTCCAACCGCCGCGGCAGCTTCAAGCGACGCCGCAACCCCTTCGTTGGGCGGAACATCGTCCCCGCCCCCTCATCCAGCGCCATGCCCAGCGGCACCTCCACCCCACGGCGCATCCTTTCACTCCCCTCTGCAGACACCTCAGGCAGTCGGCACGTCCGCCCAATCCCCCGAGCAAACCGCGCCACAAACGGCCCATGCTCCAACGCCGGACGCACCACCGCCTCCTCCGCCAACCACACCTCCGCCAGCGCCTTCGGTTGAGCCTTCCCACCCGGACGCCGCTCCCACACCCCCTCCGTATTGAAAATCTGCACCTCGTAGCCTCCCAGACCAAACAACGCCTTCCCACTCTCCACATCCAGCGCCGGCACATGGCCCGGGTCCGGCCCCTCCTCCAGTCCCAGCGGCGGCGGCACCTTCGCATAGAGCCGCTCCGCCAGCCGTTCCGCCTCCTCAAAGGGAGCCCCCCCACTCTCCGCCGCATGCCGCATCACTCGCAAAAAAAGCGGCCACGCCAGCACACTGCACCGATGCAAACGCGCCGGTCTCCCATCCGCCAGCGACACCCCATCCCGCGTCGTAATCACCGCACCCCGCTCATCCAGACCCCGCCGCCCCGCTCGACCAAACATCTGCAATAGCTCGTCCGGCTGCAACCGATGCTCGGACCGCCCATCGTGAAACGACGTCGCCGCCACATGCACGCTGCGAACCGAAAAATTGATGCCCGCCGCCAGCCCCATCGTCGCCGTGATCACCCGAAGCTGCCCCGCCTTCGCCAGCGGCTCGATCACCCCCGCCCGCGCCGCATAGGACAGACCACTGTGATGGAAAGCGATGCGCCGCTCCAGCAGACTGCTCAACTCCTTCCCACACACCGCCCGCTGCTCCGCCGTCAGCTCCAGGGCATCCCCCGGCGGCAACTCCGCCGCCAGCTTCCGCGCGATCGACGCCGCCTCCTTCCGCCTCGGCGCAAAAATCAACAGCGGAGCCAAATCCGCCGCCAGCACACTCCCCGCGAACTGCGGCCACCACCCCTCCAGACGCCGCACCATCCCCCGAGGCAGCGCCTCCACCGGCACCTCCTCCAGCGGCACCGGACGCACCTGCGTCTCCACCACCGCCGCCCGCCGTCCCAACCTCTCCAACCACGCCACCACATCCGCCGGATTCCCCACTGACCCACTCAGCAAAAGCAACCGCGTCTCCATCGGAGCCAGAGCGATGGCCCCCTCGTAGTGGCTCCCCCGCGCCGCATCCGCCACCATTTGATATTCATCGATCACCAGCAGCGCCGGCCCCTCCCCCCTCACCAGCCGCTCCAACTGCGTCTCCAGCGTCGCCACCAGCACCGGAGCCTCCACATTTTCCGACACATCACCTGTCGCAATCCCCACGTCCCAGCGCAGCGCCTGCCACTCCGCAAACTTATCGTTCGCCAGCGCCCGAGTCGGCACCGTGTACACCGCCTGCCCCTTAAAATGGCCCGACTGATGCAGCAGCTCAAACACATAGGTCTTCCCCGCCCCCGTCGGCGCACTCAGCACCACATCCGTCCCCCGCCTCAGCCACGTCACCGCCTCATGCTGCCATGGATCCGGCAGCTTGAGCGAGTTCAGTTGACCCAGATCGGGAAGCATCCGTCATCCAACCACTCCCCCCCACCCTCCGTCAACGCCGAAGCCATGTTATCCCGATGACCACGCAGAAGGAGCAGGCGGAGAACGAGCCGCTTTGATTCAAAAATCGATACCCGCTTTCTGAAGCGCAGCTTCAATCTCAGCACCGAGTGTGGCGGGATCGCGCCCATCGAGCAACACGTCCAGATGCATTCGGCAGATGGTTCCGTCAGCATACTCGGGCCGTTCGGCGGCGGGCTCACGCGGCGGAGTCAGGGTCGAAGGAAAGGTGTAGCGACCATCCGGGAACGTGTTCACACCGGGTTTTTGAAGAAACTCGGCGAGGTCCTTTTCATAGCGTTCAAAATCGTGCCGGTAGGACTTGTATCGGGCGGCTTCCTTGCGGCAGGCATCCAGGTAGCGCAGCAGGCGCGTACCGCGGCCATCTCCATCCAAATGCATGAAGTAATAGGTCATGAGCAGACCGGCACGGTAGGCCTCACGCTGGAAGTTTTCGGCCGGAACCATTTGAGTGAATGATCCCCCACGACCGACGAACACTTCGGGTTTTGGCGGCTTGGGAAGAATGGGCTCGGTGGGCTCGATGGGAGTCAGTGGAATGCCGAAACAGGCTTGCTGCCATTGCCAATGGGTGATTCTAAACATGATGGGCCACTCGACAGGCATGGGCTTTTCGACTCTTCCGCGCCGCACGTTCTGGTGAATGGTGTCGCTGGTGAATGTGCCATAACGAAAGGTGATGGATTCCACGTATTCTGCACTGCCCTCAATGAGCCATTTGGGAAGCACGGGCAGCAGGTCGTGCATCATCATGTGGGTCAGTTCGTGAACCAGCGTGCGCATGTTGTAATCGTCGTCCCTGCTCCATTTTCCGTTTTTCAAGACGATGCCGAGGCTTTCGAAGGGGACGAGAAACTCCCGTCTCTCCGTCATGTAAACCCCGCCGCTGAGTTCGGGACCACCCGCAGAGACGTATTCCTTGTGGGTGGGATAGAAGTGGGCGCGGAACTTGCCGTTCACAGGCTCCGCCTGCAGGCCAAACGGGCATTGCCGCAGCAGCTCGTAAGTGCCCTCAAACACCCGCGCCACCTGCTGCATCAGCTGGGTGTTCAAAGGTTCCGCCGCGTGAACGGTGTAGCCGAAGTTTTTCGTTTCATACAGCTGGCTGCCAGGCTTCGACTGCTTCTCCAAATAGGTGGCCTGCGTGAATTTGTCCGGAGCGGTCAGACGCGTGGGCCAGGTGTCCGCCTTCTCCACAGCCAGAGTGCCCCCCGGATTCACCGAGGCGATGACTTGCTCCGTAACAGCATCACCCAGCAGGACGTTCGTGTTTTTCAGCAAATGGAAGCGGTCCGCAGCACTGAGGCTGGAAAGCGGCACCTCCGCCGTGTCGCCGTTGGACAGTGAAAGAATGACCTTGCCATCCACGAAACCGCGCAGGGCTGCCTCAACGGTTCTGCCATCAGCATTGGTCCAGGTACGCACCTCGGATGCCGAGGCACAGGCGATGCAGGCGAAAAAGGCCAAAAAGACGCGGATCATGGTTGGAAAGAATGGAATTGCCTCAAGGCGTCGGATGCAAATTCGGCAGGTGTGGCTCCCTCCAAAACCAGCTCCGCAATCTGAATGCTACGGTCCAGGTAATCGGTGGGAATGGTCAGTTCAGCAAAAGGTTTGGGTGGCACCAGATCTGCAGGATAGCGATACTGCCCGTTCTCCAGGGTCTCGACCCCAGGCTGTTTGGCGAACTCACGCAGCTCCGCGTTGTAGCGCTCAATGTCCGCATTGTAAGTCGTGATGGCCGTCTGGTTTCGCGCAGCCTGAATGACAGCCTGAGCGAGTTGCTGAGGTTTATCGGCGAGGCAGCGCCAGCCAAGAACGAGCCGCATCTTCCATTGAGCCTCGGTTGACGGCTGCACCGCTTCCTCAGCACTCTCTTTGGATTCCGCAGAGGGGATCATGGCCGAAAGATCGCTCGAAAGGACTCCGGCCGACGGGATATCCTGGAAATAATCCGCACCCGTAACTTCCGTCGGCCAAGCGTGATTGGAGATCACCGGGACCTTGCGAATGAACTGAGCCATGCCCTCCAGCATCCAGTCGGGAATCTCGCCATAGGCCGGTGCCAGCAGGGCCAGGGTCAGCTCTCGCAGCGCAAAGCCCGAGGAGCCAGGATTGTGACTGAACATCCACCCCCCGTCCTTCTGGAGAACCAATCCAACGGCTTCAAAACGCAGATGCAGAATACCGGTCTCCTCTTCGAAATGCGCAGTCGCATGCTCTTCGGCTCCGGTCTTGGCAAATGCCTCGGCGCTCGGGTACAGTTGGACGTCGAGGATTCGATCAAATGGCTTTTCACTCAACCAAGCACCCCAGGGAGCGCGGCGAATGACCTGACGGACGACTTCAAATTGAGAGGCGATGTGCATCGCCTGATTGGATGAGAGTGCAGATGGGGAAGAAAAATGGAAGCTAGGGGAACGGAACTCGCAGCCCCCGTCAGCACCTTGGGATTCGAACTGGAATGCCTCACCCAGATCCACAGCGATGGGTTCATCCTCTGCCCACGCAGGGACCGCAGCGGCCTTCGAACCGTTCTTTGGCAGGGAATCCAAAACCAAATCGACCAAACGACTGCGGATGTAGTCGAGATCACCGTGGGACAGCTCGCTCAGAGAAATCCTGGCGGTTCGGTTGTCTCGGGACTGAAGCACGGCACTGCCATCATCGACCCCCTGCAAGCTGGCATCGAAGCGGGAGGCACCGCGGGTCCAGCTCCTCCACTCAGGTTCGAGCGCACGGACTTCGCAGGGGCAAACCGCGACCAGGCCGCACGCGCAGTAGGCAAACAAAAGGGAGCACCGTCTCACAGACTGTTTTAAAACCAAAAGTTCGGCTGGAGGTCAACGTCAAAACGAAACGGTCCCGAGCTGCGTCCGGTAGATCCCTGTCGAACCTTCAGCTCGTGAGTTACAAGATTCTAGAAAATCAGACCATAGCAACTGGGTTGCTGCGAACGTGACCCGAACGTGTCGCGGCGGACTGCGAACTTGTCCCTTGGAGAGGACATGACCGCCGAAGTGTGTCCGTGGTGGTGGGTACGTCTGGGAGCGGCGGCGAAGCACGGCTCTGGAGGGATCCCGCTACAAGCAGCATCCGCTCCGTCTCTCTCTGTGTAGGTGGCCGCAGTGAGGCCCCACGCCTCTGGCAACGCGAATGAACTCGCCGTGGCATCCCCTCATTCGCGCCTCAAAGCCTCCCCCTCCACATCGGGCTCGATGCCCCGCCTTCAACACTCGAAACCCCCACCGACGCATCCCGCAAATTCCAAGATGCACCCAATCCCATTTTTTACCCTCATCTTTTACCATCCCAATTCAGACCTCCGCTCAGGGATCCTCCCCGCAACCCGCACGTTGTTCCCTTTTTTGTCGGTCAGGAGGTGCGCCTCTCCAGCTTCATTCCCAAGGCCCAAGCATCAAAATTCGAGGCGTATCCGCGCAGATGAAGATCCCGACAACAATCCCGCTGGCAGCCCCCTGCAACGCCCCATCATTGATCCCGCTCACCGACGTCACGGCGGTCACGTTCGTTCGATTGCCAATATTATCGTAGGCATAGTGCATCTCCGGTGGCAAAGTGCCGCCTCCGGCCAGCGACCGCTGACCGCTGAGCACCTGACCGCGCAAATCCTGGGTGTAGATCCACTGCCCCGTGCCGCGCAAACTCGAATTCACCTGAGTGGACACCCCAATCTCGGGGTCTCGCGTGGCGTCGTTTTGATCAAAGCTATTGACACTCTGACACCAGTTCTTTTTCCCACTGGAGGTTCACTCTGTCAATTTCTTGCACCATTAAGCGACTCCCCCTGAACCCGACTCCTTTGCGATTTCTGCCGTACATCCTCCGCAGATGTCGCGTTTGACATCAAACTCACAAACACAGTCTGAGGACCTTCACCATCCTTCGCAATCTGAAACGAAAACGGGGTGGCTAAATACGAACACTCAAAGCGTGGGAGTGGAGGCCATCCTTCACTTGCGGCAGGAAAAGGGATCGACAGGATGTAGTCGCCAGGATCCAAAAGCAGATCACAGCCAAGTGTTCCGTTCGCCTTGACCTTTAGCGCCACCCATTGAAAAGCGTATCTACGTGCTCTAAGCCCTTCAAGCATTTGAATTCGGCAAGGGACAAAGTCAAGCCGGGGGAACAGTTCTGTTAATTTCACTTCTGATTTAACGATGAGGGCGACCTTCAATGTTGGCCGATCAGCGATCCAATCTGCATCTTTATCGTCGCTAATGATGAATGTGTGGCTGCAAATTGGGGACTCACTCCACATCGTCGGATGCGACCAAACAATCGCAGAATATTCACCATTATCTGCCACACGAAATACGTAGCTATCGCCATCACTTGAAAGTTTTCCATCTACCTTCGTGCCTTGACCGGCAAGCCTTAATACCACGGTTTGTTTAAACTCATCTTTGGTGATTGACTTGCCACGATGAACTGTAATGTCAGCTCCACTTACAAAAGGCGCAATCCAAGCCATTGATACACAGCATAACAAGAGCCAACTATTTCTTTTTGAATAGCACTTCGACATGGGTGGTTGGGCGTTTTGGTGGCGGAGTTACTGCATTATGCAACATGGGCATTTTGGGAAGATCGATCAGGTTCGGTTACGCAAACGGGTGGATGCGACCAAGATGATCTACAGCGCCATTGAAGGTTGTGGCACCAAATGGCCTATAAGGTACCACTGGATCTCTGGGAACAATGTCACTGTAGTAGTACAGGCGCATCGTGATTCCTTCAGGACAACAGCCAAGTCGCTGTTCCGCAAACGCATCTGCCGACAGCAAGGATGCATGATAGTTGGTCAGCACAAGCTTAAGAAATCCAAAAGCCTCACGTGAAGCCCTATCATTGTCGAAGTCACTATTGGGATCGTCTTCCGGCGTCATGCCACCATTCGAGGATTTCCCCGTATCGCCCCAACCGATGAGTCCATTTCCAGAACCGACGAAGTTTGGGATACCGTATGGCTTGTTATCCCATTTTGGCAAGCTGCACGCCAAAGCAGATGCTTGCGACGGATCGGCGGGTTCCTCTTTGAGCACGGCCTGATGGAGCGCGTTCCACTCGCCCAGCGCGCCTTCAATGTCTCCATTGTTGTGACCAATGAATAACACAACCTCACATTTGCCGGTGAATTTGTTGAGCAGTCCAAGATGATCTATCCAGTTTACTGGGTCATTCCCCACCATTCCGTAAAGATTCAGTCCGCCTCTGATTCCGATAGGATCCCGACTCAGCCACCCCCCCTTCTCCGGCTCATAAAACCGCAAACCGTAATAACACAACCCCGTCTCCGCGTCCGTGTATTTCCCGCTGAACCTCACCGGGTTGAGGCCGGGTT
>JAGRPD010000459.1:2713-5105 GCA_020439875.1 Verrucomicrobiales bacterium | reverse complement strand
TGGTTTCTGCCCAAGTGCCGTCCAAAAGACGTTCTTGGTGGCTGAGGCGGTTGCCGATTTCATCGTATGCATATTCGGTGGAGCGACCCGGCAGGGCGATATCAGCCGCATCTTTCTTCACAGCGGAGGTGACTTCTTGGCGTGCGTTGTAGCCGTAGTGCCAAGTGCCGCCGTCTTCTTTTTCAGCGGTGGCTCGCGATCCCCAATCGTTGTGGGTGTAGCTGTGAGAAGAGACGATGGGACCCGCTGCACTGCCCTTCCAGGAAATCGAACCCAATCGACCTAAGGGATCGGGCGTTCGGGTGCCAACGATGCCGCTGCCTGAGTAAGACACCGACCCCGGCAGACCGGTGACGACTTGACTCCAATCGTATGTCGCGCTGCGGCCACCGAGGCTCACGCTTTGCAAAGTTCCCGATGGAGCATTGTAACCGTAGCTGACTTCGGCGAGATCGGTGCTGCCTTGGCTTAATGTCCATCCGCCTGCCCGTCCTGGCGTTGAGGTATCGTAGGTTAAAGATAAACCTTGGTGCAAGGTGCTCGCGTCATTCGACCAAAGCACTTCACTCGGGTTGGTTTCCCCCAGAGAATAGCTTGTGGTGCGTTCTCCGGTGCCGTCCGTTGTGGAAATAACCCGTCCCAAGCGATCGTAGCTGTAACTCACACCAGGCGTCACTCCACCGTCTCCAGAATAACTCATCGTTTCCAGTCGCCCGAGTCCATCGTAGTCGTAGCTCGTCACTGCTCCCCGCTGCCAGGTCCGAGTTGCGACTCGTCCCGCACTGTCGTAGGTGTAGGTGGTCTCGCGACCCCGCGCATCCTGTTTGGAGGTGAGCAAACCCGTCGCTGAATCATAGGTCCACGTGGTTTCATCAAAATCATCGCTCCAGGTATTGCCCGCCAAGGTTGCGGAAGCGCGATAGGTTTTCAAACTCGCCAATTGACCCATAGTGTTAAACGTCTTGCGGATTCGATAGCCACGATCTCGATCCGTGGTCGAATACGGAGAACTCTCGTCGGTGCGATTGCCCATCGCATCGTAGCCATACCGTGTCACCCGTGTTGGCACGGCTGCGTCAGCTGCCCTTTCCTCCACCTGTTCCACCAAGGTCGAAACGGCGAAAAAGTCGTAGGTCAAGCTGCGTCCATCGGGCAGGCTCGTTCGCCACATCCTTCCCGAATCATCGTATTCCCAACGGGTCACGCCTGCGTGGGGATCTTCGACTTCAACCAAGTCACACCAGGCATTGACGGTGTAGTGGACAATGCCCACTCCTGTAGTGTGAGTTTCGGCAGCGGATCGGCCTGCCACGGACCAGCGTGTGCGTTGGGAGAGCACTGAATCGGTGGCATCCAGCTGTTCGATTACTTGTTTGACGTAATGGGCCGTGGCATTGGTCGATTGAGTCACTCGATACCTCGATCCATCGGCTTGCGTCACCCAGGTCACGGGATCAATGGTATCCAGCGTTCGTCGAGATTCTTCGACCACTGCGGTAGAGTCGCCCTGATCATCCACAAAGGATTTCCGTCGCTGCACCTGCCACCAAACATCATTCGCATCCTTTTCATAGAAGACGCTGGATTCGGCCCGTGGATCCTGAGAGAGAGGTGCTAAGTTGCCATCTTCATCCAGGTCCGTCCCCTGCACGCCCAAATCTCCCGTTACCGAATCATAATCCGTCATGGCGTCCGCCCGTCCCGGAGTTTCCACACGCACAATTCGACCTACCGCATCATGAAAGTATCGGGTTACGACCGTCTGAGACGGATTTGCGGGATCTGGTTTGGTGACGGAAAGGGTGCGACCATCAATGGACCGAATCACTTCGATCTTCATCGGACTGTCTTCAGCACCCACGTAAGTGGTTTCTAACACGGTGCCATCGCTTTGAATCTCACGCTCATAGAAACGATTCACCGCACCATCACCCGTTTCAGATTTCACCAGACCATCTCGATAACGTGTGGTTGTGATGGTGCCGAGATAGTTGTGCGTAAAAGTGTTTTCCACTCGATTCGCAGTATCATAACCTTTGTTCATCAAGGGACGCTGCCCAAACGCACGCATTTCCTTCACTCGACCCAGAGCATCACGAATGGTGATGTCATTGCGACGATAGCCCTCCCCATCAATGGTCGTTTCGACATACCCCAACTCCCCGCCGTCCAAGACATAGGTTCGATCAATCGTCGTCAATTCACTGATTGTTACTTCCGTCGCATCAGGATCATCGAGCGTCGCCACCACAGCTGGACGAAACGTGCCGGAAAATCCTCCATCGTCGGTGTAAGGCCGTGCCTCCATGATTCCTGCGGCATCCGTTTCAATGAGGACCTCGTCCACAATTTCTCGATTCGTGATGATGCGATCATCCAGCGTCCTCAAACC
>JAGRPD010000459.1:0-2521 GCA_020439875.1 Verrucomicrobiales bacterium | reverse complement strand
TGATCATGTATTTGGCGGTCTCGGATCCGGCGCTATCCTCCGTGTAGGAGAGACCGTCCGCAGAAATCGTTGCTGCTACCTCGTCGTAGAAGGTGCTCACACCTGCCACGTCCACCGTTTCGAGCAAGGTCTTAGAGCCATCGAGTTCGATGCGATCCCGCCGACTCGAACTCTCCGTGGACGAAACGACTTGGCCTGCGGCATTCAGCTTCCAAACTTTCCGTTCCGTTGTGACCATGCGCTGATTGGGTTGAACGGTTTGAGGCGTCTTGATCACCTGGGATACGACGATATCATCGATGCTTCGGGTTTCGATTTTGAAAAACTCGAAGTCACCTGAAAAATAGACGACCTCCGTCACATCGGAATTAGCCGTTGTGGCATCTTCGGGCGTCACCGGACCATCCAACCAAGGCCGGTAGGTCCGCCACAAACGGCCATCCATGTCGTATTCCCATTTTTTCCAGGAGCCATCGGGATTGACCTGTTTCACCAGTTTCCCATACGCCTTGTTCAGATACGGACCATAGACCCAGTTCCAATCGTAGTCGTAGGTGGTGGTTTCCTCACTTGAGCCAACTGCAGCAGTTTGCTCAATCACCACCTCGCGCCCACTCGCCAAGGTTCGGGAATGCTGCACCACACTGCTGTAACGCACCCATCCTGAAAGGCCGTCGCCCGCTGTATCAAGGGTTGCATCATATCGGTATTTATCAATGGATCGCACGGTGAGATGGCCGTCTGGATCCAAGCCAGCGGGATCAATCACAAAACCCTCTACGATGGTGGTGCGCATATTCCCCACGGTTTTTGTCGTGAGGGATCCTTCTCCCGGTGTTACCAAGCGGGAAAAGAACGAGGAGTAGGGCTCGCCATGGAACGTGCCTTCTGCTTTGATGCCCTCCATACCATCCTGAGTCTCTGCGACAAAAATCAAATCCGAGATGGTCACAGCCGCACTATCGAATGTGTAGAGGTCTCCAGGATTGGTGGGATCAATCGCGTCCACCCGAGCGAAAGTCCGCAATCTCAACCCTCCATTGCCATCTTCTTCGATTTGCACAAATAGATCGGGAGTAAGAATCTGACGAACCGCTCCATTGGTGGAGGCTCCATCGACCGTCTGTGTCATCACAGCGCCGTAACCGCTGCTGATGAAATGCTCAACATTGGCCAAGGAGAGACCACCCGTTCCTGAAGTGGCTGTGCCCGTCACGACGATTGAACCAACAGCTTCCCCTAGATCCGCTCCTGAAGCCCAAAGCCCCACTTCGCTACCCGACGCCATCACATCTCCGCTGCAGCCCGAACAAGAGGGACCGTAGTCGTCCGTTCCAATGGGAACCTCAGGCTCGGGATCCGTCGATGCGGGTGCTGACGGTTCTTCACAACCATCAGGTTCATCAATGCATTCCCATTGATTAAAGCGACACATGCAGTCGTTGTAGAAGTCACTTGTTTGATCGCAATAGTCCGGCGTAAAATCATCTCCGCTTGTATCAGGTTCGATCTCTCCGTCCCCCTCATCCTGAGCTGGAGAGATTAAAATTGAGCCAGCAAAAAATCCCAAAAAAAGAAGCATCAACATCCGCAATGGTCGAGATCGACCCCTGGGAGAAACAATTTCAGGCGCAACCTTCTGCAGAACGACCGATGGTTTCATGGCATGCATTAGTAGGATTCACTTTTTCACTCAAATGGCGTCGTAACCCGCAGCCCCGTTGCCAGCCACGCTTGGGGCGAGTTGATCCAGCTATCGTAGATCATCCAATTGTTACCGCCCTCCACCTCCAAGTAATCGGCTTGACCATCTGCGTCGCTATCCCGCAGCCAACCCAATCCAAAGACCTTTTGTGCAGATGGATCGTAGCTGGAGAGACCGGCTCGATTGCCTTCCAGGGCGGCAAAGGCGTGTTTGACCTGACCAATGTTGGCCACGGCATGGTCTTCCTCTGTAGCTCCCGACTCAACCCAGGGCGCAGTGAGGGTGGCCCAGGTGGGATCGCTCAACGATTGGCGGAAGATTTCTAACCTAGCATATAGAGGTGCCGTCAAGGCCTTGAGCTGGCCGAGATTGATCACCGCGTAGTCGTCCGCTGCGGAAGGATCATCGGTCCAAGCGTGCACCAGGGCATTCAACTCGGTTCCCGCGCCATCCGGCAGCAGGGCATTCATTTCTTCCACCGCAGCCCGTGTTAGATTTTTCACCTGACCTTGGTTCGCTGCGGCGTAGTCGTCGGCGGTTTGAGTGGGATCGAGTGCTCCGCGCTGCTGCCACCAGCTCGGGGCCACTTGAGCAGCCACGTAGAGCACGCTGACACTGAGCAGGCCGATCAGGACCAGCAGGCTGGCGCGGATGAAGGCGGGGGGAAGGGATCGTTTCATGGCGGGTGAGGTCGGAAAATGGCCGAAGCTGGCGAGCCCTCACGCGATGGTGAGGGATGGATCAGGGTTTGGCGGCGGGTCGATTAGGGAGCGACGCCGTTGGTGAATTGCCCCATCGACAAATCGCCTGCGGGCC
>JAGRPD010000458.1 GCA_020439875.1 Verrucomicrobiales bacterium | reverse complement strand
TGGGCGGGCTCCTGCTGGTACTACCTGCGCTACTGCGATGCGCGCAACGACGCGCGCTTTGTGGGAGAAGAGGCAGAGCGCTACTGGATGGGCGGCGGTCAGCCGGGTGGGGTGGATTTGTACGTCGGTGGTACCGAGCACGCAGTGTTGCACCTGCTCTACGCCCGGTTTTGGCACAAGGTCTTGTTTGATCTGGGCCTGACGAGCACGCCGGAGCCCTTCCAGCGTCTCGTCAACCAGGGCCTGATCCTCGGGGACGATGGTCAAAAAATGTCGAAGAGCCGAGGCAATGTGGTGAACCCCGACGACGTGGTGGCCGGTTACGGCGCGGACTCGCTGCGTCTTTATGAGATGTTCATGGGACCGCTGGAGCAGAGCAAACCCTGGAGCATGAATGGCGTGGAAGGTGTGTTCCGCTTCCTGGCCCGTGTCTGGCGGGTGGTGATGGAGGAAACGCAAGAGGGCACATGGATCCTCTCCACCAAACTGACGCAGACTGAGCCCGACAAAAAGCTCACCAAACTGCTGCACGAGACGATCAAAAAGTGCGGCGAAGACATCGAGAAACTCAGCTTCAACACGGCCATCAGTCAGATGATGGTGATGACCAACGGCCTCACCAACGCGGAGACGCGCCCGGTGGCGGTGGTGGCGACGTTTTTGCGTGTGCTCAGCCCGTTTGCACCGCATTTGGCGGAGGAGCTGAACGCGCGTTTGCGGGAGGCTTTCCCTGCCTCTGCGGCGGCGGGTTTCATCGCCGATGCGAGCTGGCCAAGCTTTGATCCCGCTGCGCTGGTGGAGGAGGAGATTGAACTGGTGATTCAGGTCAACGGCAAGCTGCGAGATCGCCTCACGGTGGCGCGAGACATCGCGCGTGAAGAGGTTGAGAAATGGGCAATGGAGAGTCCGAAGGTCGCCGAATTCACAGCGGGTCTGACGGTGCGCAAGGTCATCTACGTGCCCGGCAAGCTGGTGAACGTGGTGGCCAACTGACCACCACGCCTTCTCACGAGACGACTCGAAGCGCTCGACTTTTAAAACGCGTCCGTCGCCAGCAGCACGAGGGTGCAGGCCTCCTCCGTGGAGATGCCTGCTGCCTCCAGAGCCTGCGCCAGCGCGGGATTCTCGGTGCCTGGATTGAAAAGCACACGACGTGGATGCAGCGCGATCAGGGCTGATTGCATCGGGCTGGAGATGGCGGGATTGACGTAGAGCGTGACGGTATCCACCGGGCCGGGAAGCGAGGCGAGATCGGCATGCACCACTCGGCCGCCGATGTCCCGCAGGCGAGGATGCACGAGCACGGTGCGATGGCCGTGGCGCTCGAGGGCGAGCATGGCGCGGTGGGCGTAGCGATCTGGTTTGTCGCTGGCACCGACGATGACGACCGTTTCAGACTGAGGCATGGCGAGGGGGGAGGTTAGTTTTTGGTGGCTTTCTTTTTCCCCTTCTTTTTGCCGCCTTTCGCCGCGTCCGGTTTGGCGGGGTAGGGGGTGCCGTTGAGGTAATTGAGCCGATCATCCAGGTCTGCTCCACGGGCACGAGGCTGGAAATCGGCGCGAGCCACGGGGTGGTGATCACCAAAATGATCGCGGAACCACACCACGCTGTTGAGCGCCTCGGTGGCCAGAACGGGATCTTCGGTGGTGTTGACGAGACGGGTGAGCAGAGGTTGCGGTTTCACGTTGCCGATCCGTCCGAGGAACTCGATGGCGCGGAGTCGCACCACTTCCTCCGGATCGTCCAGCAGCGGGCGGACGGCATCGGCGAGGGGCGCGGCGGCCTCTCCAAAGGCGGTGCAATCCATCGCTGCCCAGTAGCGCAGCATGGGGTCAGGACTGGCGAGGGCGATCTCCAAGGTCTCCTTGGCTTCCGCGAACGGAACCAGCATCAGATCCGCCAGATCGGCCATCGTATTGATCTGATCTTGATGCGCCTGTCCGTAGGCCGTGGGATTGGCCATGGCGTGGCTCACCAGCCAGCTTTCGGGGTAGTAGCTGAGATCGGGCAGATCCCGCATGATGACGCCGAGACGTTGGCGCAGGTCTTGCAGAACCTCGGCGTAGGCGGGATCGTCGGCCAGGTTGTGAACCTCGAAGGGATCCGCCTCGCAATCGAACAGAAACTCGACGGGTTTTGCCTCGAAAAAGGCGGCGGCAGGGGTGCCGCTGAGTTGGCCGGTTTTCCACAGCTCGCGCCACTCTTCGTAGGCCAGCATTTTGTAGCGGTAGTTGTTGTTGAGCCCATCGGGCAGCCAGGGCTGGAAGCTGCGCAGGTACTGAAATTTGCCCTTGGTGAGGCTGCGCACCATCTCGTAGCGCTCATCCATGCGGTCGGCGTATCCGAAGCTCTCATCTCGCTGATTGACGATTTCGGGCGTGACCTTGGGACCGAGGAACGGGTGACCGTCGATGTTCGCGGGCTGCGGCAGACCGGCCAAATTCAAAACCGTGGCTCCGAAGTCGATGAAGCTCACCGAACCCGACACTCGGGATCCCTGATCAAAGCCGGGCACTAGGTGACGGAAATGCTCGGGCACGCGGACGACGAGCGGCACATGCAATCCGGTGTCGTAGAGGTAGCCTTTGCCTCGTGGCAGGACGCCTCCGTGGTCGCCAAAATAAAAGACAAAGGTGTCTTCCAGCAGGCCGTCGGCTTCCAGCTTCGCCACCGTATCGGCCACGATGTCATCGATCACTTGCTGGCGATCCAGGTAGCGGGCGTGGGTGTAGCGGAAGAGCGGAGTATCGGGATGACAGGGGGCCAGTTTCACGCTGGCGGGATCGTGCTTCGTTTTTTCCGTTTCGTATGTGGCGCGATCAAAGTGCAGCGAGCTTTCATGACTCTCGGCGTGAGATTCCATGTGGAAAAACGGCTGGCCAGGGTTGGGACGATTGCGCCAGGTGGCTCCTTTGGAGGTGTCATCCCAGACGTCTTTCATCACCACCTCCGCGTTGTAATCCGTCTTCGAGTCGTTGCTGGTGTAGTAGCCGGCTTCCTTCAACCAGGTGGTAAACATCTTGTTGCCCTCGGGCAGGGGGGCGGATTGGTAGCGTCGGTGAAACTGCGTGCCGAGACGCGGGCCGTAACACATGGTGGCCAAGGTGGTGCGGGCCACGGAGCAGACGGGGGCGTTGGAGTAGGCGTGATCAAAGGTCAGACCGTGAGCGGCGAGTGCTTCAATGGCGGGGGTGGCGGCTCCGCCTTCGAAAAAATGACGCAGGTAGTGGAGGGAATTGTCTTCCGAGACGATCCAAACAAAGTTCGGTCGATCCGCCCCGCGCGCTCCATCAGGTAGGGCGAGGACGAGGGCGGCAAATGCAGGGAGTAGGAAGCGGTTCATCACGAGTCCCGCTGCAACGCGTCCCACCCGGTCCGAATTTCGGCAAATCGGTGAGAGCCGTGCCTGGGTCCGGTTTCCGTTTGCGTGCGGGCCTGGGTACGGGCTTGGTGGGCGGATGACGGAATTGGCGGAGGCTGTGCAGCGACTGGACGTCCACCTCGGTGCGAGGCGGCGGGCGGCTGCACCGAGCCCGGGCTGGCGGGGTGAGTTGTCGTCCAGTGCGCTTTCTACAGCCACAGCGATGATGGCACTCCACGGCGTGGATGCGGCGGTGCATGAGGAGCGGATCCAAAAAGGCGCGCGCTGGCTGCTGCGCACGCAGAATGCAGATGGCGGCTGGGGAGATACGGAGGTGATCCGCTCCAATCTCTCCACCACGCTGCTGGTCTGGGCCAGCCTGCATCGCTGTGCCGCAGCCATGTCGGAGGCGGCACAGCAGCGGGCGGCGGATTGGGTGCGGCAGCGCGCGGGCGGTTCCGGGCCGAACGAGGTGGCTGCTGCGGTGGTGGCGCGCTATGGCAAGGACCGCACGTTTTCGGTGCCGATTCTGATGCACTGCACGCTGGGGGGCATCTTGGGCGAGGCCCGTTCTGCCTGGCGGCGCGTGCTGGCGCTGCCGTTTGAGTTGGCGGCTTTGCCTCGGGCGTGGTTCGGGCGTTTGAGCCTGCCCGTGGTGAGCTACGCGTTGCCAGCGCTGATTGCGATCGGTTACGCGCGTTTTCATCAGGCACCGCCTGCGTGGTGGAATCCGCTGCGGTGGTTGCGGGCAGCTTTGTGGCCACGTATTCGGCCACTGCTGGCGGAGTTGCAACCCTCCTCCGGCGGCTATTTGGAGGCCACGCCGTTGACGAGTTTTGTGACGATGGCCCTGGCTGCGGCTGGGCAAAAGGATCATCCCTGCGTGGCTCCGGCGGTGGCTTTTCTGCTGGCGTCCATGCGGGAAAATCCAGCCGACCCGGATGCGGGCGCGAGTTGGCCGATCGATACCGATTTGGCGACGTGGGCGACGACGCTTTCCATCAAGGCGGGAGTTACGCTGCAAGAGGACGAAGCAACAGCGGTGCGGGATTGGCTGCTGGACCAGCAGTATGCCGAGGTGCATCCCTTCACCATGGCAGCCCCCGGTGGCTGGGCCTGGACGGAGCTGCCCGGCGGTGTGCCGGATGCCGATGATACACCGGGTGCGATGCTGGCCTTGCATCGGCTGGATGCGGATCTGCCGCGCGTGCGTGAGGCTGCCGCCCGAGGAGCGCGATGGTTGCTGGATTTGCAAAATCGTGATGGCGGCATGCCCACGTTTTGCCGAGGCTGGGGCACGCTGCCGTTTGACCGCAGCACGCCCGAGTTGACGGCGCATGCTCTGGCGGCGTGGTGGTGCTGGCGGGCGAGTTTTGACGACGATCTGCGACACCGCGTGGATGCGGCGACGAGCCGTGCCTTGG
>JAGRPD010000457.1 GCA_020439875.1 Verrucomicrobiales bacterium | reverse complement strand
ACGTGAGTTTTCCTTGGGGGGCGAGTTGATGAGGTGTTCCCGCGAAGCAGGTGCATTTCACGACCTTCGCGGTAAATGCCGTCAAACCTACGGAACGGAATTGGAGGGAGGGCTGCGGGTTATCTGAATGAAATCTGGTAAAAGATAGTGGGTAAAAAATGGGAGAGGGCAGTCCTCCATTTTGAATCTCCTTCGAGGCGACCGTTGGTCCCAGGGGGGATCGGCGTACTGCGAATCTACGCCCGCACAAAGACTTTGGGATGACTGCGGAGCGACGCCAGCACCAACCAAGGCCAAGTGCGTTAACAGCAGCCGCAGAGCGGAGACAGACAGTCCGCAGGACAGCCCAGAGGGTGCAGAAGGCATCAACATAGCTGCATCCCCCCCTTTTCAAAGAGACACGGATCAAATCGTGCACAGCATGGCGAGTGCATCCACACCGGGTGCGTCCACAACGGGTGCATAGGGAAGCGAGATTCCCTGTTTCAATTCAACCTCAACCCTGCCAAAATCAGGGTTATGAACTTCAACAATACCTTGACTGCCTTCTCCTGGAAGGCGTCGCACTCAAAACCTGCCCCGCCGCGAGCTCGATCCGTCATGACCGTTCAACATTTAGTCCCCAGTCGAAGCCTCGCCCCCGGGCAGGTGTGAGAGGACTTCGATGTTAAGTACCTACCATGTTCGACAAACTCAAACGTTTCCTGCAAGGAGCGCCACCGCCAATCGCGGAGAGAATTGACGATCCTATTTTGGGGACACTCACTTGGTCGGAGGAGGACGACGCGTGGGTTTCGAGTGCAACACATTCCGGTGTGGATTTCGAGTTTCAGATTTCCGGCACTCCTGAACCAGATAAAACGTTGCTTTCTCATGCGACAGACATTCTGCGTCGGAAGGACGAGTTTACTGCGAAGGTTCTAGCCTATGTGAAGTCTGAGGGAGAGACCGTTCGCAGTCTCCATTCATATCGCGATGAGATTGCAGGATTGCGGATTGAGCGAGTTTGCCTTTTCTGGCCGAACAGACCAGATGACGGGATGATTAGTCTGAGTGGCGGTCGAGATTATCGTCAATGGCGGTGCGATTACATTGCGCGCAAGCCGCAAGGGTTGGGGTTTGATTCATGACGACAATGCCGAACCACAAAGGGGATCTTGCTACGGAGCGCAGCAGAGCCAGTGAAGAGAGCCCTGGTTGAACACGCCCGGCTCATTGGCCGGGAAACGATGCAAGTTGTATTTTTGAAGCGAGCCTCCGCTCAGTGAGGTGAGCGGGTTTTTGCCGGTGGGTGGAGGTAATATGGGCCCATTGAGCGGGCTGCTCTGGACCTTATGGCGTGACACAGAGTCTCGGTGGCGGGTGTGGGGAACTCGGGGTGTTTGCGAATGAAGAATGAAGAGTTGCTGTGCCTTTGCTCCACGCTCATTGCCCACGCGACGCTGAACCCGGAAGAGATGCGGCTTTGCCGTTTCCAAAGGGGTTATCGGCGAGGACTCCGACACCAGCCCACGAAGACGCGTTCGCTCTCCGCTTCTGCGGTTCGCACCTCAGGCCTCGTCTCCCTTCCACTAAACGCTTCTACTACATCCACGAAAGAAGTGTGAAGCATACAGGCCCTCCTCCCCTTTAAAAACCAGCCATCGGTGTTCAGTCTGCGCCCCTCCAAGCTTAACACCCAATCGTATCGATTCGTGGTTTCAAAAACCTTCGGACTTGTCCCCCTCCTCATCGCGAAAGGAGGCTCCGGAAGGCGTAGTGCCCATGGAACGGCGTCGATTGGAGAGACGGCTGGATCAATCACTGGAGTTTGGTAAAAGATGGGGGGTGAAATCGATTGGGATTTTGTTAAAGACCAAAATTGCGACGAGTAGCAAGGGACGAGGCGCTTGCTGTGGTGACGATGGTTTTGGCATGGACGTTGGGTCCAATGGGGAATATTTGGACTGGCGCAATCCGTCATCGCCATTCAACCTTCAACCCTCAGTCGAAGCCTCGCCCACAGGCAAGTGCCAGAGAACTTCAACGTTGATCAACAGAAACGAACCTTCGACCCCCTATGAGTCGTAGCATCGCAGTTGTCGCAACCTCCTCGCCCGCCGTTCACAATTTCCGGGATTTCGGAGAGGAAGTCTATCGAGCCGTCAGGGACGAATGTCGGATCGATATTTCCGAGATCGATAGCGCCCGGGATCGATTCTCCATTTACGAAATACCGCCGAACAGCAAAGGTGAAATCGTCCAAAGGATCAAAAAGCTCGCTCGAAAGTATTCGATAGAGGCTGAAATCAGAAATGAAGACTGAGCCGAACAATCAAGGGGGTCTTGCGGCGGAGTCAGCGAAGAGAGCCTTGGTTGAACACGCCCGGCTCATTGGCTGGTATGTGATGAGAGATGTGTTTTTGAAGCGAGCCTCCGCTTAGTGAGGTGAGCGGGTTTTTGCCGGTGGGTGGAGGCGATTTCGGCCCATTGAGCGGGCTGCGCTGGACCTTATGGCGTGACACTGAGTCTCGGTGGCGGGTGTGGAGAAAATCGGGGTGTTTGCGAATGAAGAATGAAGAGTTGCTGTGCCTTTGTGTGGAATGTGCCTTTGCTCCACGCTCATTGCCCACGCGACGCTGAACCCGGAAGACATGTGGCTTCGCCGTTTCCAAGGAGTTGTCGGCGAGGGCAGCAACAACAGCATGCCAGGGCTCGTGCGCTCCCCTTTCTCTGAGGGCAGCGTTCAGGTCAAAGCCCTCTCCCCTCTTTCGTGCTCATCGATCGGGTTTGAATGGAATTGAGGGCGATGCGTGAGAGCCTCGGTCTCTGCAATTGCTGATCAGCACCAAATTTTTGGTTGCTTTAGAATCATTCTTGGTCTCATTTAAAGGTATAAAGTCTCAACAACATGGCCAAACCTTCTCTTCCAAGTTCTACCAAAGCCGCTTCTGCCTTGGAGTGTCGGCTGGCGGTGCTCGGGGCTGATGCTCGGCTGACCCCGCATCGGCGTGAGGTGTTTCAGGTGCTCGCACAGTCCACCGACCACCCGACCGCCTACGATGTGTTTGATCGGGTCAAATCGCGATCGGCGGGCATCTCGCTGGCCACGGTCTATAACTGCCTGGAGCACCTCAGCAGCCACGGTCTCATCCGCAAGGTGCAGCTCGATCAGGCGCAGTGCCGCTTTTGCGCCAACCTGCACGAACACGTCCATTTTCATTGCACGCAGTGCGATCAAGTCATCGATGCCCTGCCCACGACACCGATGCACGCCGGCGATTTTTGGCAGTTGCCCGAGGGAGCCCGCGTGAACCGCACCGATGTGGCCATCCATGGGCTGTGTCCGCGCTGCGCAGAAAAACGAAATCGTACCTAGCCTTTCCTGCACCCACCCACCCCCGGCGGGTCATTGCCCCGCACTACAGAACC
>JAGRPD010000456.1 GCA_020439875.1 Verrucomicrobiales bacterium | reverse complement strand
GCGGCCACCTACAGGGGGTCGGCGGAGCGGCATGCTGTGGGCGCGGGCATCGACCGCGCTGCGGATGGGAAGTCTTTGAGGTGCGAATGCCGGGATGCGGCAGCAGAGTCATGCCCATGACTTCTCGCTGAGGTCACGATCTCCAACCTTTTGCGAAGAATGGTGCGATTTTCACGGTTTTCCCCATGACCCTCTCTCTCTCTCCATGCATCGCTCCGCCCTGTCTCACGCCGTTGTTTTCTGCTGCTTGCTTCTCGGAGGTGCGGCGAGTTTTTCCTCTGCGAAGGCCGAGTACGATGTCCTCATCTGCGGGGCAACTCCCTCGGGCATTCTCGCCGGCGTGGCGGCGGCGGGGCAGGGAGCGAAGGTGCTCATCCTGGAGCCAACGGCGTGGATCGGCGGCATGGTGACGGGCGGACTGACCCGGACTGACAAGGGTAATGAAGCCACCATCGGCGGGCTTACCCGCGCGTATTTTGAGCAGGCCGCAGCGCTCTCTCCCGGTTCACCGCTGTGGTATGCGGAGCCTCATGCCAACATGGAGGCCTTTCAGCGGCTCATCGCTGAGCATCATCTCGAGGTGCGCACCGGCCAGATTTTGCAGCGGGTGGAAAAGGAGGGAACGCGGTTGCGGGCGGTCGTCACCCATGAGGGGGAGGTTTTCGAGGCGCGGCAATTCATCGACGCCAGTTATGAGGGCGATCTGATGGCCTTGGCGGGGGTGTCCTGCATCGTGGGGCGGGAAAGTCGGGCGCAGTACGGTGAGCCCTTGGCGGGGTATTACCCGATGCCGGTGCGGGAGCGCACGCCTGAGGTGATGACGTTTGACGGATATCTGCGTGGGGAGAGTGGGCCGCACTACGTTCATGGTACGCCGGTGCCGATTCGGGCGCGGGATGAGGCGGGTCATCGGTTGCGCGGCGTTTTGCCTGCGCCCGATCTCCAACCGGGTGACGCGGATGAGGCCACCCAGTCTTACAACTTCCGTTTGGTGGTCACTCAGAATCCCGAGCTGCGCGTGCCTTTTCCGAAACCCGAGCGCTACGATCCGCTGGACTACGAGCTGCTGCTGCGTCTCATCCAGGCTTTTCCGGGCATTCCCTTTGGCCGCATCGTTCACCTCGGCGAGGTCGGTGGGGGCAAGTACGATCTGAACGCGCAGGGGCTTTTTTCCACGGACTTTCCAGGGGCTAGCTTTGACTATCCGGCGGGAGATTGGGCCACCCGACGGCGCATTTATCAGGCGCATCAAGACTACGTCCAGGGGTTGCTGTGGTTCCTCGGCCATGACGAGCGCGTGCCGACGGCGCTGCGGCAGCAGGTGGCCAGCTGGGGCCTGTGTCGGGATGAATTTGTGGACAACGACCACTGGCCTTACGCCCTCTACGTGCGGGAGGGACGTCGTCTCATCGGTGTCTATGTGATGACGCAGGCCGACTGCCAGCAGCACGTTCGCAAGCCGGATGCCGTCGCCATGGGGTCGTTCCTGTTGGACTGCCACATCGTTCGCCGCATCGAGACACCGGATGGATTCGTCACGGACGAGGGTTCCTTTCCCGACACACCGACACGCCCCTACCAAATCCCCTATCGCAGCCTCACGCCCCGGGTCGAGCAGTGCGAGAACCTGCTGGTTCCGGTCTGTCTTTCCGCCTCTCACGTGGCCTGCTGCTCCCTGCGCATGGAGCCGGTGTACATGGCGCTGGGGCATGCCAGCGGGCTGGCGGCGATGCAGGCGATCGAGGCGGGATGCCCGGTGCAGGACATCGATGTCGCCGCCCTCCAGGCGCAGCTGCGGCTGCAAAAAGCGGTGCTCGAGCTGCCGGGCGGAAATGGCATCGACTCCGGCGATCTGGCGGGCATCGTGATCGATGATCTCGTCGCTGAATTCACCGGGCACTGGACGGGTTCGAGTTTTGGCAACCCCGTCGATGGATTCGGTCGGCATGATGGCGATGCGGACAAGGGCAAACTCCGCGCGAACTTCCGGGCAGAATTGCCGGCGGGACGCTACGAGGTGCGCTTTGCCTACTCGAGCGCTCCCAACCGCTGCCGAGCGGTGCCCATCACCGTGCGTCACGCAGGCGGGGTGGCTGAAATGACCGTGGATGAAACGAAGAAACCTGGCCACGACGGAGCCTTCGTCAGTCTCGGTGTGTTCGAGTTTGGCGCGGATCAACCCGCTGAGGTCAGCATCACCAACGCCGACACGCAGGGCTACGTCTCGGTCGATGCCGTGCAGTTTCTGCCTCAGACCGAATGAGGAGGAGACCTCGGTGAGGCTTCTGCCGCTGCCGACTCAGCCGCTGTGGGCCGTGGTCAAGCCACTTCCAATTTCAGCTCCGGGTTTTTCTCGATCGCCTTTTTCAGGCCGTCCCAGCCGTCCGGCTTTTGCAGCTGGAACATGAACAGGTAGAGCGCCACTTTTTTGGCGGGAAACTTCTCCATCAGCGCCGCGACACCGGCGTCGGCCTTGTCCTCTTCGATCTCTTCCGGCAGGTCTTGCACCTCGCCCTTGCCATCGTGCTCGATGCCGACCGCATCGAGGAAGGTCACAAGCATTTCCTGCTGGCCTTTGATCAACCAGATTTGCAAAAGCTGCGCCGTGATGTCCTCGCTCGACTTCAATTTGAGCTGGTCCGCCACCCACACGGCCTGTTCCGCTTTGGTCTTCTTTTGCACAAACACCGGCCGCAAACGCCGCGCCGCCGAGAGGTTCTGAATCACCACCCGATAGGCAGCGCGCTCCTGTGTTTGGATGTAGGTGATGATCTCGTCCCGCAGTTCTGGGCCGACGGCTTGGAGGAGTTGGGTGGCGGTCATGATGGCGAAAAAAACAGGGGGGAAGAAAACAGGGAGCCTCAGCTAGCATGACCCGCGACTGCTCGCAACCTCCATCCGACAGGAAAAAACGGTCTCGCCTCGGCGTTGCGCGTCCGTCCGCTCTGCTTACCCTGGGCTCATGAGCGCCTTTGCCGACAATGAAGCCACGATGGCCGTATTTCTCGATTTGGAAAACGTCGCCATCGGTGCGCGCGAATCTCGCATCTCCAAGTTTGACATCCAGAAGGTGCTGGAGCGTCTGCTGCCGAAGGGTTTGATCGTGGTGAAAAAAGCGTACTGCGACTGGGATCGCTACAAGGACTTCAAACGTGGTCTGCACGAGGCGGCGTTTGAGCTGATCGAGAT
>JAGRPD010000455.1 GCA_020439875.1 Verrucomicrobiales bacterium | reverse complement strand
CCGAGCGATTGCTCTTTCACTGCCTCCACCAAGTCCTTGGTGACTTGAGGATCGACGTCGGCTTCCAGCAAAGCCAGTCGGATCTCCCGCATCGCGTCGGCGATGTTGGACTCGCTGATCCGGCCCATGCCGCGCAGCTTTTTGAAGGTGTCTTCGAGTTTGTCTTGGAGCAGAGAAAACATAGGAATGGAACGGATGCTAAACGAAGAATGGCCGACTGGCAAAGGCCGCCACGACCCAAATCCAATCGGCCCGCGCTCGGCTGTAAATCACGGGCGGGTGGCCGCAGCCGCCTCGGCGGGTTTCATCTCGGACGCAGCCGCGCGTGGCAGGTAGTCCGCCGCCAGATCGATTTTGAAGCGCCAGGTCAACGTCTCGGCTTCCAAGGCTCCCGGACGCTGAAAGCTGATCGACACCTCGCACTCCTCCCGCCGCAGTCGCAAGGGCACCTTGTAGCGCGCCACCTTCGACACCGCATCGTAATCCACCGCCACACTGCCGAGACCTCCCACATACATCTTCACGGAATTGGGATCGATGTCACCAAGCTTTCCGAGCGAAGCCTCGATCAACGGCTGTCGATCCGTGATCACCTCGTCAAATCCAGGGCGCATCCGCACCAAAGGCTCACCCTGATCATCCTTGGCGTCCGCCATGGTGAAGCGCGCACTATCCAAATTCCCCCGTCCTCGGAAGGTCGTGGCCAGTTTGAAAACCCCGTCGTTCACACCGTGGATGATGAACCGATTCAGCTCTCCCAGCGGCGTCTCCCAGCTGGTCTTGCTGCCATTCACCGTGACCATGGTGCGATAGCCCACTTGGGAGGCCATGTCCCGAATGGTCTCGTTGTAGTTTCCGTACGGATAGGCAAAAGAGGTGACATCCACCCCGAGGTTGCGCTCCAAAAACTCCTTCGAATCCTTCAACTCTCCCAGCAGATACAGTTCGTAGTTTTCATCGGAGCGGCCCTTGCGCTGCGTCATGCTGGCGTGCGTCACGCTGTGACTGCCCACCGAGCAGAGCCCACTGCCCATCATCTCGCGGATCTCTTCCCAGCTCAGCGACCGCCCGCCGATGTTCACGTAGTTTTTGTACAGGTAAATGGTGAATGGAAACGCAAACTCCTTCAGCACCGGATAGGCGTACTCATAGACGCCCTCCCAGCCGTCATCCATGGTGATGACGAAGCACTCCTCCGGCACGTTGTTGCGGCCTTCCCGCCACTCCAGTACATCCTCGAGCCGCACCACCGGGATGCCGGAGTCTTTGATCGCCTGCATCTGCTCGCGAAATTTGTCCTTGTTGATGACCATCGCGTCTCCCCCTCGGGCACGAAAATCGTGATAGCCCAGGATGGACACGGTGCAGGCCTTGTTCAGCTCAAAGGCCTGCGCCTTCGGCACCACCGCCGCCGCCGCTTCATCGGGATTAAAAAGACCCGGATCATGCAAGGTCGCGTCCAACCTCTTTTCTTCGTCCGTCATCGGCGGCTCTTCGGGAGCGACCTCCACTTTTCCAGCGGAAGCCAAGCGATCCAGTTTGTCCTTCACCCGAGAGCAACCGGAGCCGACCAACAGCCAACCTCCCGCGCACATCGTGAGCAGCAGGCGAAGAGAGGGCAGAGGCATCCGAGCAGCGGGAGCAGGCATCCGCCATGGTACCTGATGCCCGCGCCGGGGCAACCGCCTTTCTGCTTCTCTGCAAGTCCAAATCATTCCTTCGGCTCCTCCTGGGCCCGGATCAGAAAGTCAAACCACTGCCCGTAGTGCCGCCCATCCAGCGTGATATCCATCGGCACCATTCGCACACCCGCGCCCAGCGCGGCGCGATCTTCCACCGTCAACCGCACCGGAAAGGTGCCGCGGCTCAGGGCCGCCACCTCTCCCTCCAGCACCGCAGGCTCAGCCCGCAAGCCAGGCGGCAGCACCAGCTCCACCCGATGCCGCTGCACCCGGTCGCGAAAATTCCGCACCGTCACCGTCACCACCTGCACATCTCTTGATTCCAGACCCACCCGATACGGATAGGCACTCACCCAGTAGGGATCGAACAGATACGCGTAGTCCTCATCTGGCAGCAGCGTCTCGTAGTGACGAATGGCCCGCCGCGCCCAATCACCGTAGCGCCCGATGAAGCCCGCTGGCTCCGTCATCAGCACCGAGTGCGCCCCCATCAGGATATCGGGTTTCAGCTTCTCCAGATACTCTGCAGCCAACAAGTATCCCTCCTCAATCAGCGCGCTATTCCGTGCTACCACACACTCATGCCCGTTCTGCGTGGCATCCGCCGGATCCCCAAAAAGATTGTCCCCCGTGAAGACCACCCGCTTGCCATCCAGCTCCAACCACAGCGCATTGCCAAACTCCGTCTGCCCCGGCATGCGATCCACATGCAGCTTCCACCCCTGCCAGTCGATGACCTCGCCCTCCCGCAAGACACGGTCGATCTTTGCCGCTTCAAATCCCGCGTTGTAGGCACCAATCATGGCCGGATAGTCGTAGGCCCGTGGGTTTTCACATTTGTCCACAATCCCCTCCATCGTCCAAAACTCCACGCCCCGCTCCGCCAACGCCGGAAACAGGGTGAAATGATCCCCGTGGCTGTGCGAGATCCAGCAGGCATCGATCTGCTTCAGCCCCAGATGCCGCTCCATCTCCCGCAGGATGCGATCCAGCACCAGCTTGGGAAACAAACCGCAATCCAGCAGCAAAGCGTGGCCGTTGTCCGCAATCAAGATGGCAAAGTTTTTGCCCGCCATCTCGGGGCCAAACATGTACAGATGCGGCGTCACCTCCACCACGTAGGGCACCGGGGTCGGCTTCGTCGCCGGGTGCAGACCACGCTCCGTCATCGACCCCACCGGATAGCCCCTCACGTAGTCGGGTCGAAAGGCCTGCAACCGCTCCGAATAGCGTCGCAACTGATCGGTCGCCTCACGAATCACCGGCCCCTGGGATGGCAGCATCACCTCGGGCTCCGCCGCAGCCAGCCGATCCACCGTCTCGATCAAAACATCCAGACCTTTGCCAAAACCATAGTCCCACTCCGTGTCGAACCAATTCGTCATCCGCGCTCCATCATGCATCACCCCACCGCTAAAAATCCAAAGCTGCTCCCCTTTGCGCCACTCCAAGCTCAGCCCGCCCGGAGAGTGCCCCGGCGTCGCCCGGCAGGTCAGCGCATGACCGTGCCAAGAAAACACCTCGCCATCCTCCAGCCAGCGATCCACCCCCACCGGAGCGCAAGGCGGGCGCACGTAGCTGGAGCCGTGCACCGTGTAAGCATCTCGCAACCGCGGATCCCACTTCCGAAAACTCAACGGACTCTCCAGCAGCTCCCGCTCCGCCGCAGGGGCCGCCACCCGCGTCTGCGCCCGATCCAGCGCCCCGATCCCCTGCAGCAGCTCGCGATGATGGCCAGTCAAAATCACCCATTCCAAATGCTTCACCCCCACCTCCTCCAGGTGATCCAACGCGCTCCCATCACCCAGATCGATCAATAGCCCCGCCTCTCCCTCACGCAGCAGCCAGGCATTGCAGGTGCCTGACCAGCGCCATAGCTCCGGTGCCACCTCCTCCCAAGCCGCCGACGCAACCGGTGCCGCGATCAATGATGCCATCAGCATCCCAGCTCGGATCCAATTCAAAATGCCTACCCGCATCTGGAAAAAACGCCCGCCACCGCCCGCTTCTTCCCCGAAGCAACCGCTTGACCCGAATGCTGCCTTGGGAGAGCGATCAGTAGGCGCTCCAAGTCCGCTCAATCAAATTTCCCCCGAAGCAGTGCTAGGTCACACCGTTCATGGTAAATTAACTGACGCTGAACGAAGTTTAGATCGTCTCTGTGTACGCTGCTCCCGGATTGGCTTTGTATGCCAACTGCTCGAAAAGTAGTGATGCAATCTTAAAGTGAGAGCTAGGAGTTGGCGCAGCAAAAGCCTCAATGAGATCACGATAGAAATGATATGAGATTTTGATTCGATTGTCGAGAGTCACGATCTCATTCTTCTTGTGAAGGGTTGCTCCTTCTAGGCAAGAAACGGCAAAATCGTATCCAAAGATGACGTTTTGATGATTCCCGATTCCATTCAGGTCAGTGCCAATAATCGAAGCTGGCAATTCGCTGATAATAGGACGGCAACAAACGAACCAAACGAAAAAATTAGCTGCCTTCTTGAAGGGGCTAGCTTTGTCTACCCCGTCAATGTGTGGAAAATCTGGCTGCTGAAGTGCCGAGGCGACTTGAGTTAAGGCGTCGAGGTCAATCTGAATTGGAGAACCAACCAACTTCTCGGCAAAAGCGTTAATGTATACCGCTATGTTTGCGGCATTCTGATATACATTGCCACCACTATTGTAAAGTACATTGAATCCCACAACGGCAACCCCACTTTTAGAAAATGACAACTACTTTCTCTTCTCAATCTCTTCAGCCAAGGACCGCCGAAGAGTTTCTCCGCTCTGGGCACCAATAGAAGCAAGTTCCTGGTAGTCTTCCACAGTACGCAAATTACCCTTCGCGTTGCTAAATGAACAAGGCGATGCGACAGAAAGCTGCTGGGTTTCTCCAAGCACTGTCCTTGAAGAGACCAACAGGTATGGCAGGGTTATGGCTTTTTCCATGATTATGGATATTCAAAAAAGACTAGTTCATAGTAAAGAAACAGACCCCACCGTCAAGAGGAAAATATACTCAACACGAGCGAAGTTGCGATCAATTTCAAAGGCAAGCAATAATTGACCTTGCTCAATCACCAAAAGACAAGCGAGAAGCAAACTCCTCTAAAGAGGCTGTCATCGCCACGCACCCAGCTCTTCGTCGGTCCCATTCCATCTTGACTTCCTCCCCATCCCCTTGAACCCTGTTTTTGTCATGCATCTCCGTCAGGCCACCTTGGCAGCTCTCGCCCTCGCCCTTCCCCTTTCCTCCCCCGCCGCAACGGTTTTTTACATCGGCACCAACAACGGCAGCACCAGCGAATTTGAGCAGGAAGGCAGCACCCGCAATGATCGGAATTACTACTGGGAAAACGGTGATTTCAGCACCATCACCGGTCTCAATGGCGCAGGCCTGAACTGGAGCACGGGCATGGAGATCTGGCAAGATCCCCGCACCACCCACGGTGGAGTCGATGATCCTTACGACATCAGCAATCCCGGCCACACCGCCGGACAGCACGCCTCTCTGGACGACGCCCAAACGTTGGCCGGCTTCCCCCGTGCCATCACCAACGGCTGGACCACCAACAACATCTTCTTCCTGCTGGATCCCACTGAGGTAGGCCCCGGCATGCAGCTCGTGTTTGAACTCGACATCTCCGGTGGGGGATTTGGTGCCACCGCCACCGAGACATTGCACGATCTGGAATTCACCCTCAATGGCGATGTCTTCCTCACCCTCACCGGCGTCACCAGCACCACGGGATTGATCACCGCCACGATTGATGCCAGCGCCCTCAGCAGCGGACCCGCCGTGCTCTCCTGGGAGCGGACGGGAGGAGCCACCGGGTCCAATTGGGTCACGTTTGACTACACCAGTCTCACCTCCCAGGCCGTGCCCGAACCCAGCCGAACCTGCATCATCGGACTCGCCCTCACCGGAGTCCTGCTGCGCCGCCGACGCTGAAATCGCCACGCCTCGCCCACGATCTCTTTTCAGGGATCGAAAAAGTCAGGGATTGACGAACATCCTCGGACCGGCCCAACCTGCCTCGCATTCGTCAGATTCGTTCTGGACCGGCCCCATCAAAGCCGCTTCATTTGGGCGATTCACGCCATCATGTCGGATGCCTTCTACCTTCAACGCCGAGACACCGTCCTCGGTCCCTGTACCGTACGGGATGTAGAGCAATTCCTCACCTACGGTTCCATCAAGCCCGATGATCTGGTGCGCTCCGACGTGGAGGACGAATGGCATCCGCTGGAATCCGATCCTCGATTTTTCGAAATCATCCAAGACCTGAGGGATCGGCGTCAGCGCAAAGACGGCAGCCCCGTCCGCCGCCGCATCGTTCGCTATCGCAACTACGACAAAGTGCCTGAGGAGCAGCGAGGCCACGTCATGTTCTGGCGATTGTTCACGGGTTGGTTCCTGCCCTGGCGACTGTGGAAGGCTGCCGCCGTACTTTTTTCTCAGCGCATCTACCGCCGCGCCTTGGATGAGGAGGGCTTCCTGAAAGCTTGGCCCGCCTGGATCGAGATCGTTGTCTCCGTCCTCCTCGTGCTGAACCTCATCTTCTGGGCCATCGTCATCCTCGTCGCTTTTCAGTCCATTCTGCCGCTGTGGCACACCCTGGTCGAGATCGCCAAACCACTGTGGGATCACTCCTAAAAATACCGCTCTCGCGTCTCCCACGCCGATGATCGATCTCTTCCGTCCCGCCCCCGCCATCCCTGCCCTTCCCGCAGATCAGGTGGACGCCAGCTATCGCCGTCTGCGCCGCCAGGTCTTTTTTGGCATCTTCATCGGCTACGCCGCCTACTACCTGACGCGGAAAAACTTCGCCCTGGCCATCCCGGACATCCTCGCCACTCACCCCGAGTACAACAAAGCGCAGCTCGGCACCGCCATGACCGGGCTCTCCATCGCCTACGGCGTCTCCAAGTTCCTGATGGGGTCCGTCTCCGACCGGAGCAATCCCCGCACCTTCATGACCGTCGGCCTGCTGCTTTCCTGCGCCGTGCTTTTCGTGTTTGGTTTTGTCCAAGAGGTCTATCTCTCGCTGGCCTTGATGGTGGGTCTGCAGACGCTCAATGGTTGGTTTCAGGGCATGGGCTGGCCGCCCTGCGGAAAAGTTTTGGTGCACTGGTTCAGCCCCGGCGAGAGAGGACGCCGCGTCGCCCTCTGGAACATCGCCCACAATGTCGGCGGTGGCAGCCTCGCGGCCCTCGCCACCGTAGGCGTCTGGTGGTTTGGCGATTGGCACGCCAAGTTTTACTTCAACGCCGCCATCGCCAGCCTCATCGCGCTGCTCCTGCTCATCCTGCTGCGTGACACGCCTCAGAGCTGCGGCCTGCCCCCGATCGAGCAATACAAAAACGACTATCCTCCCACCTACTCGGAGGCGGATGAACGCATCTTCAGCTTCCGCGAAATCTTTTTCAAACACGTCCTCAACAATCGTCTGCTTTGGTTCATCGCCCTGGCCAATGCCTTTGCCTACTTCGTGCGCTACGGCGTGGTGGACTGGATTCCCACCTACTTGCAAACGGCCAAAGGCTTTTCCTTCAAAGAATCCAGCTTGGCCTGGGCCGCCTTTGAATACGCCGCCATCCCCGGCACGCTGCTCTGCGGTTGGATATCGGATCGCATCTTCCGCGGTCAGCGTGCGCCCGCCACTCTGCTCTTCATGGCCCTCACTTTGATCGGACTTCTCGCCTACAGTTTCAATCGCAACGGCCCCCTCTGGATCGACATCGCCGCGCTCATCACCATCGGCTTTTTCATCTACGGCCCCATCATGATCATCGGCCTCCACGCGCTGGATCTGGTGCCGAAAAAAGCCGCTGGCACCGCAGCGGGTTTCACCGGCTTTTTCGGTTACGTCTTCGGCTCCGCCATCGCGGGAACCGGCGTTGGCTGGATCGCGGATCGCTGGGGTTGGAGCGGCGTTTTTTCCACCATGATCGTCTGCTGCATCCTGACCATGGCCTTCAGCGCACTCACCCTGGGAGATCGCTCCCACCACCACCCGACCGACGCCTAACTCCATCATGCTCCGCCACCTGCTTCGACCTCTCACCAGCCTCTTCTTCGTCCCCTGCCTGCTGGCCGCCGCACCCCTCCTCCCCGCCGACTGGGATCCGGCCCTGGCGGGAGACGCGGTCCTGCGCCGACTCATCAACACCTCCGCTCCGCAAGTCCAAGGCGCACACGACGCCGAGTTCGTCTGCGTCGGAGATCGCGCTTACATCGTCGCGGAAGCCAACAACGAAAAAGCCGGAGAAAGCGCGGGCTGGCCCATCATTTACGCCACTTTATCGATCGTCGATCTAACATCGCTGAAGGTGGAAAAAACCATCGATTTTGCCGCCAGCCAGCAGGCCTTTGAGAACACTCAGCTTCCCGTGGGAGCCTGCTTCGTGCCCCGCATCCTGCAAAAGGACGCCACCACCCTGCGCTGCTTTTTCACCAGTGAAGATCCGGGCAAACGCCAATCGCAAATGTGGTATCGCGATTTCGATCTATCGAGCGGCGAGTTCGCCCCCACCATCCACCGCGCCAAACTCCGCACCACGGCGGGCACCTTCGACTTCCAACCCCAGTTCTTTCATGCCGACGCCGCTGCACAGGGGTTCACCAAAAAAGCGACTGACTCTTCCTTCTTCATCTTCGATTCCTTTAAAACCTTCGACGGCCAGCTCTACGCCGCCCTCAACAACTTCGGCGGCAAACTCAATGCCCTGGCTCGGGTCCTGGATGATCGAGCCACCTTTGAAATCGTCGGTCACTACAACGAACCGCTGTCTCAAGCCCTCAGCGAATCCGCCGTCAATCGCCTGCCCGACGGCACCTGGATGGCCATCTGCCGCAACGACAAAGGCAACTATCACTTCACCACCAGTGCCGATGGCAAAACGTGGAGCCCCGGTCAAGAGATGCCTTTTGTCCCCAACGGCACCAATTCCAAACCCACCTTCGATCGCTTTGGCGACCTCTATTACCTCGGTTGGCAGGAGGCCACGAAGATCCAGGGCGTGAATCGCAGCGTCTTCAACCTCGACATCTCCCGCGACGGAAAGACCTGGCAGCGCAAGTATCGCTTCGAGACGCCTCAGTCTTTTCAATATCCAACCTTTCACGAGCACGACGGCGTCCTCTGGCTCAGCGTCACTCAGGGAGACAGCTCTCCCAGTCGCAAGGAGCGCATCATGTTCGGCAAACTCGAAGACCTGGGCCAGTTCGAGTCGCAGCAGGGCCAATCTCGCATCGAATGGCCCGCGCCCTGAGCCGCGCGTCATCAATCCATCACGATCCGCAGCTTCGCAGCAAGACGGAGCCCAGCAGGCGCGATTCTTATCGCACCATGAATCGCCGTCACTTCACTCATCGACTCGCTGCCGCCACGGCCCTCACCTCGCTGACCCGCCTGCGCGGGGCGGAGGCTCCCTCCAAACGCGTCCGCGTCGCCGTCGTCGCCCTCGGTCGCGGCATGGGCCACGTCGGAGCGCTGCTGAAGATTCCCGGTGTCGAGATCACCTACCTCGCAGAGGTCGATCCCCAACGCCTGGAGACCGGTCTGAAAACGGTCGCCGCCAGCCAATCCACCTCCTGCCAGGGCGTCACCGATTTTCGCACCTTCCTCGATGATCCCACGCTCGACGCCGTCTTCATCGCCACGCCCAACTACTGGCACACCCCCGCCGCACTGCTCTGCCTGCAAGCGGGCAAGCACGTCTATGTCGAAAAGCC
>JAGRPD010000454.1 GCA_020439875.1 Verrucomicrobiales bacterium | reverse complement strand
AGTCATCCCGAGTTGCTCGACTGGCTCGCGCTCGAATTCATGAACAGCGGTTGGGACGTCCGTCACCTGATCGGGCTCATGGTGGATTCGAACACCTACCGGCAGAGTTCCGCTCCACGTCCCGATCTCGCTGAGCGCGATCCCTCGAACCACCTGCTCGCCCGCCAGAACAGTTGGCGGATCGACGCCGAAATGGTGCGCGACAGCGCCCTCGCCATCAGTGGCCTCTTGGTGGAGGAAACCGGCGGCGTCAGCGTCAAGCCCTACCAACCCGACGGTTACTGGGACAACCTCAACTTCCCCCGCCGAACCTACGAGGCCAGCACCGGGCCCGACCAGTATCGGCGCGGACTCTACACTTGGTGGCAGCGCAGCTACGTCCACCCGAGCCTGCTCGCCTTCGACGCCCCCACTCGCGAGGAATGCACCGCCCAGCGCCTGCGTTCCAACATTCCCCAGCAGGCCCTCGTCCTGCTCAACGACCCGACCTACGTCGAGGCCGCGAAAGCCTTCGCCGCCCGCGTCCTTTCTGAGTGCAAAGGCAGCGATGCAAAGCGCCTCACCTGGGCGTTCCAAGAAGCGCTTCAACGAAACCCCAACGCCAGTGAATTGAAAACGCTGACGGGTCTCCTGCTCCGCCAACGCAGCGACTACGCGAGAGACGCGGACGCCGCCAAAGCCCTGCTCGCCACCGGCCTAACACCCGCGCCAAACGCCATGGACAAAGCCGAACTCGCCGCCTGGACGCACGTCACACGGGTCCTGCTGAACCTTCACGAAACGATCACGAGGAGTTAGGAATGCGTCGATTCGAACGGATTCACCACACGCACTCCGCAACGCGCGAAATCGTCAGTGTTGCGCGTCGCCACCGTGAGTCCGTGCGTCCTCGCGGTGGCCGCAATCATGGTGTCGATGATTCCCACCGTGTATCCTTGCCTCTTGATGGCGTTCACCATGCCACCCCATGCCACGGCCGTTTCGAGATCCCACGGGAGACTTGGCATCGACTCCTTCAAATTCCGAAACCACGCATCAAGACTGGCCTTTTTCTTGCCCTCACTCAGGTTGTCGATCCCACGCCCGATTTCAGCCATCACCAGCACGCTGGTGACACAGTCACCCCAGTGGCACCCAAGCCAGTTAAGAACGTCAGCGGAAGCCTGCGCTTTCGTCGGCTCCGACAACACATTCGAGTCGAGGAGGAATTTCATTCAAAGCGCAGTGGCTCGAGGTCATCCGTAGTCTCTACTCGCGGCACTGGCTGGAACCAATCCTTCACCGGGCAGTCAAGCAGCACGTCCAGCCACGATGCGGAGTCGTCGCCGGCGGCAACGCGGCTGACAACAATCCGGTACTCTCCTTTCCCCACCCGCTCAATATCGCACACCTGCCCCTCACGAATGGAATCTTCCATCCGAAACGCTTCTGGGATCTCGATCGAGCCACCCGCTGAAACCGTCGCAGTCATGTAATGAATCTATCGCCGCAACTGTCTCACGTCAATTCGACCTCTCGCATGAACATAGCCCTTCCAGTAAATCGACTGTCCCGCCGTGCCTTCCTCGGCAAATCGTCGCAAGGTCTCGGTGCTGCCGCACTGGCTTCTCTTCTCCGACCCGAACTCCTCACGGCTGCAACCAGAAGTGATCGAGGCGTGCTTTCGGCACCGCACCATCCGGCCAAGATCAAGCGCGTCATTTGGCTCACGATGGCGGGCGGACCCTCGCATCTCGAGACCTTTGATCCCAAGCCCAAGCTCGCCGAAATGCACGGCCAGCCGATGCCGGAAAGCCTGACCAAGGGGCAGCAGCTCGCCCAACTCCAAGGCAAACCGTTGACCTGCTTCGGCCCGCAGCATCCCTTCGCCAAGTTCGGCAAGAACGGCACGGAAATCTGCGCGCTGTTTCCCCACATCGGATCGGTGATCGACGACATCTGCCTGGTTCGCTCCATGGTGACCGACGCGATCAATCACGATCCGGCGCACATGTTCATGAACACAGGCTCCCAGATCGCGGGTCGCCCGAGCATGGGTTCGTGGGTGACTTACGGCCTCGGCACCGATTCGGCGGACCTCCCCGGATTCGTCGTGCTGACCTCGCTCGGAAAAGGCGGGCAGAACCAGCCCATCTCCGCCCGGCAGTGGAGCAGCGGCTTTTTGCCCAGCAAGTATCAGGGCGTGCAACTGCGCTCCAGCGGCGACCCCGTGCTCTACCTGTCCAATCCAAATGGTGTGACCCGCCAACGGCAAAACGCCGACGTGGAGGCGATCAATGCGCTCAATCGCCAACGCCAGTCCCTCGTGGAGGATCCCGAGATCGCCACACGCATCGCCCAGTATGAAATGGCCTTCCG
>JAGRPD010000034.1 GCA_020439875.1 Verrucomicrobiales bacterium | reverse complement strand
GAACCCGGGAGATTTTGGACGAGGATTTTGCCAGCCTCGTAGCCGCGTTTGTCAAAAAACGTGGTCGTTCGGCTCTCGAGTGCATTCGCCCAATCAACTCCCGCGCTCCCCAAATCCTCCTCTCACTCTTCGTCTCACTCATCGTCCCACTCCATCCCCGCAGATTTTGGACAATGATTGCGACGAGGATTCCGCACCGCCTCCCTCGCAATGCGGGCTAGCAATGCGCCGCAGCCTGTGCCAGAGGAGGAGGCCCATGGCCTCCCCTACCCTCATCGTCACCCATCCTGGTGGCGCGCACAAAGATGACCTGCTCGCCTGTGCGGTCCTCGCCGCCGAACACCGGGTGCCCATCGCCCGCCGCGAGCCCACACCCGAAGATCTCGATGATCCCGCCGTGTGGGTGGTGGACGTCGGCGGGCGGCATGAACCCAAGCTTGGCAACTTCGACCACCATCAATTCCCTCGCGACGCCCGCCCCCTCTGCTCCCTCAGCCTGGTGCTTGATTCCCTCGGACTCTACCAGGATGCCCTGTCCTTTTGCGATTGGCTGGAGACCGCTGAATGGCTGGATTGCCGCGGCCCCAAGCACACCGCCGAATGGCTCGGCGTCGAGCGCGACATCCTCTCCCGCCTCAATTCACCACTGGACATCACGCTGCTGCGCCGCTTTGCCGCCGCCGCTCTGCATCAGCCGGGCGAGCCCCTGTATGAAGTGCTCAGCTTCACCGGCAGCGACCTCCTCGACTACCTGCGCAGCCTGCGCCAGCGACTGACTTTTCTGAGTCATCACGCCGAGTTTTGGTCGCTGGATGTCGGAGCCGAAACTCGCGAGGTCGTGTTTTTGCCCCGCACCCAGCCGCTCCCCGAGGATCCCTCCCAGGGTCTGCCACGTTTCATTCACGAGCAAAAAAAGGCCGCCTCCGTCATCGCCATGGTGTATCCAGACCGGCGGGGCAGCGGCTACGGGCTGAGCCGCTTCGAAGATCATCCCGCGCTGGACTTTCGCCGTATCGCCGATCTCAAAGACGTGCATTTCGCCCACGCATCCGGTTTCGTCGCCAAGACCTCTGCCACCGATCCCACCCGCCTCCGCCAGCTGCTGGAAATCGCCCGCGCCACCTGATCGCATCGTTTGCCCACCATGCTCTCGCCTCATTATTTCATCACCGGTACCGACACCGCCGCAGGCAAGACCTACATCACCTGCCTGCTGATCGAGGCCCTGCGCCGCCAGGGGCTCGATGCGGTGGGTTACAAACCTTTCGTTTGCGGCGAGCGCGACGACGCCCACCTCATCCAGCGTGCCAGCGCGGATCGCCTCACCCTCGATGAGATCAATCCCATCTGGTATCGCTCCCCGGTTTCTCCGCTGGCAGCTTCGTTGTTAGAGAATCGCCCGGTCGATCTCGCCGCCGCCCAACGCGGATTTCACGATCTAACCCAACGTCATAGCACCGTCCTCGTGGAAGGAGCGGGAGGATGGGAGGTCCCCCTGACCGCCGACGTCACGCTGGCAGATTTTGCCGCGACCCTCGCACTGCCCGTCATCGTCGTGGTCAACAACCGCCTCGGAGCCATCAACCACACCTTGCTCACCGTGCGCAACATCCAGCAGCGCGGTCTGCACTGCGCGGGTGTCATTCTCAACTACGTGCAGGAAGAACGCGACGCCGCCAGCATCAGCAATCACGCCGTGCTTGATCACTGCCTCGGCGTCCCCGTGCTGGCCGAGGTGATGCATGGCGAGACCGAGATCGACTGGCCGCTCTGAGCGTTTCAGCTGCCTTTACCCATTCTGCCGCTGCCATTCGAGGAATCGTCGCTCCACCAGCGCGATCTCTTCGGGTGAAAAAGGCTTCTGCGCAGGGCAATCCCACACCGTTCCCGGCCAGGCGGCATCCCCCTCGTGACGACCCACCACGTGAACGTGCAGTTGCCGAACTTTGTTGCCAATGGCCGCCACGTTGAGCTTGTCGGGCCGAAACGTCTCGGCCACCCACGCAGCCAGGCCCCGCATGGCAAAGCTCACCTCCGCATAACTTGTGGCATCAAGCGTATGCAACTCCTCCGCCCCCTCCAACTCAGGCACCAGAATGAACCAAAAGTAATGCGCATTGTCCTTCAGCAGCACCCGGCAGATGCCCAGTCTGCCGAGCTCGATCGAGCCCGCGCTGAGCCGCTCATCCAATTCAAAGGCCATGCTCCATCTGAGCGCCAACCCCGCACCAACGCAAACCCAATCCCACCCTCATCGCTCCAATCCACCCCAGTCAAACAATTCCCCATCCCCACCCGGGCACCGAAAAGCCCCCGTGCTGACTTCAGGTCTCCGCAGCAGCATCCCACAGCGATTTCGGCTCACCTGAAACAAGCTGCGGATCTGCTCCGCCCAAATCCCCTGCCCGCGCAATCGCGTGCCAAAATCGCCATGAGACAGCGTCGCCCCTTGCGTCTCGGCGATCCGTCCCAAAATCTTCTCTCTCATGCCTGGACGATGCCGATCCAACCACGCCGCAAACACGTCCTTCACCCCAAACGGCAATCGCACCACCGTGTAACCCGCAAAGGTCGCACCCGCCTCCGCCGCTGCCGTTAGGATCGCCGGGATCTCACTGTCATTCAGTCCGGGAATCATCGGAGCCACCGAAACTCCCACCGGCACTCCCGCCGCAGCCAACACGCTGATCGCCTCCAACCGCGCCCGCGGAGTCGAGGCCCGTGGCTCCAGCTCACGAGCCAGATCCGCATCCAGTGTGGTGATGGAAATGTAGGCCACCGCAGCCTGATGCGTGGCCAGTTCCGCCAGCAAGTCCACATCTCGCGTGATAAGATGATTTTTGGTGATCATCCCCACCGGATGACGAAACGCCGCCAGCACCTCCAAGCAAGATCGCGTGATGCGCAGCTCTCGTTCCACCGGTTGATAGGGATCGGTCACCCCACTGAGAGACAGCACCTTCGGCTGATAGTTGGCTCGGCGCAGCTCAGCTTCCAGCAGCTCCGCAGCGCGATGTTTCACCAGGATGCGACTCTCAAAATCCACCCCCGCCGAAAATCCGAGAAACTCGTGCGTCGGCCGCGCATAACAGTAGGCGCAGCCGTGTTCACAACCGCGATAGGGATTGAGACTCGCCTCAAACGGCAGATCCGGGCTGTCGTGACGGCTGATGATGGACTGACTGTCGTCCTTCAAAAACTGCGTCCGCACGCGACCGGGTTCCTCACCCGGATCGTAATCGATGCTCAGGCTCTCAAAGCGACCCGCCCGATTGATCGCCGCACCGCGTCCCCGCCACCCAGCGCCTGCTGGTTCAGTTGCCATGTTCCGCCTCCGGCTCCGACCGGCGGCGCAAGCGCACCTGATGCACCCCTTTGCGCAGCACCATGACGTTGAAGTTCACCAGCAAAGCCGTCTTCAAGCCCGAAAGCTTCAACAGACTCTCCACCCGCGCCAGATCCAGCTCCGTCACCTCCTCCTGCGCCGCCACTTGCAGCAGCAGCGCATCCGCCACCACCAGATCCAGCCGCGTCCGCGTCTCCACCAATTGGCCACGATACTGAAAGCGCACCCGCTCCCCCCGGTGAAACGCCAGCTCGCGCTGCTTCAGCTCCACCATCACACACTCCTCATACGCCTCCCGGTCCCAGCCCGGTCCCAGCTGACGATGCACTTCCAAACAGGCGGCAATCACTTGGTGCGGCAGATCGGGATCCATCGTCATTTCACCTCGCTGTTGGCCGTGCGATCGGCTGGTTCGGGTTTCAAAGGGGCCGTGCCACCTATCGCCGATTCATCCTTGCCGTCAAAGATTTCCGAAGGCCGCATCTGCGTTCCCTTGTCCCGCCACATCCGCAGCGCCTCCCGCAGCCGCCGGGCCACGTCCGGAAAACGCGCCACCACATTGCGCTCGCAGTGCGGATCATTCGTCAGGTCAAACAACCGCTCAATCGGCCCCTTCACACCGGGAGTCCGCACCAGCTTGAAGCGCTGCGTGCGCACCGTCAGTTCCTTGGTGTCCAGCACCGCCTTCGCATACTCCGGTTTCAACACAAAGTGGAAATCAAAACTCTCATCAATGAACGTCGTCTCATCCATCGGCGGAATATGAAGTGGCTCCTCACCTTCAATCGTTCGTTTGAAAAACAAGTAACTGGTCTCGCCATAGTAGGCCAAATCCAAGTGCTGCGTTTCACCGCGAATGACCGGAGCCAAGCTCGTCCCTTCAAATCCAGCCGGTGCTTTCAGCCCCACCAAATCCAACAGCGTCGGCGCAAAATCGATCGTGCGGCACACATCGTCGCACCGCGTCCCCGCCGCCGCCGCTCCCGGCACGTAAAACACCGCCGGCACGTGATTCGCTTGGTCTCCCCCATTGAAAGTCAACCCATGCCCAAAGGTCACACCCGGCTCGAACAGATCGTCGCCATGATCCGCCGTGATGAGCACCACCGTGTCGTCAATCAAGCCCGTCTCCTCCAACGTATCCACCACTCGACCCACACAGTCATCAAAAAGCCGCACGCAACCGTCATACAAACCCGTCACCTGAGCCACCTCCGCGGCTGGAAAACGACGCCATTTTTCCTGAATGTCGGTGCTGCCAATAAATTCATCCACATTCAGTGCCAGCTCATGGCGATGCGGACCGCTATAGTTGGGATCCGTCCACAGTTTGGAGTAGGGCAGCGGCGTTTTGTAAGGCAGATGCGTCGCTGAATAAAACGCTAAGATGATGAAAGGCCGCCCATCCTGCGCCCGCTGACGCAGGCGCTCATTGACCCCATCGGTCACCACATCGGGTGTCATGTAGTTGGCAAAAGAACGCAGCTTGGGAAACAGCGCATGACCAAATTCATTGTCGAAAAACAACGGCAAGATCTGGTGATGCAAATAAACCACCTCACTCATATAGACCCGAAAATTGTCGAAGTCCGATACCACCACATCTTCGAACCCCATCGGCATTTCATTAAATCCACATGCGCACCAGTCCCCGGTCGCCATCGTGTCGTATCCCTTCGCCCGCGCAGGTTGAATCATGGAAGGAGCCTCACGATTCACTTTTTCCACCATCTGCCGATTCGGAAACATGTGATGAACGCCGTGCGTGTGCGGGTACTGCGAGGAGCACAACGTCGTCATGGACTCCAAAGTGGAGGCGATGGGCGTGAGGCATCGACCAAAATTCACCCCACGTCTCGCTAGCTCATCGATCCGAGGCGAGGTCTGCCGCGAGTAGCCATTGCAGGTCAAATGATCTGCCCGCAGAGAATCTGAGGCGAGGATGACGATATTGCGAGGTCCCTTGGATCCATCGATTTTTCGAGTTGATTCCGTACGCCGAGTCAACGCCCAACCCGTGGCACTCACCGCTGCCAATGACACTGCGATGAGGATCACACTTGTGAAATAGGCTCCGGTCCGTGACCTCAAGCTGTGACGAAGTTTCGACAAGTAATAGAGCAGCGCCCCCAGTCCCATGCTCAGAGGCAGCCACTTCAGCAGCAGATCACGCACCACCTGCTGCACCCCGACCCCCATCGCAGTACCCAAAGCGTCATACCAACCCATCAAATAACCGTAGTCACCAAAGTACGGCTTCCCCATCATCAGCCTTAGTGTGAAGAAGCCGTAGAGAATGCCCGAGAACAACAGAGTCCGCCAAATCACCCCCCATCGATCAAACGGCCGCCAGCCAAACCAGAGACGCACCAGGGGATAGATCACCAAAGTGAACCCCACTCCCACCAGCGCATAACCCTTCAGTACCACGATGTTATTCCACAGCAGGTACCACCAGTAACTCTGCACCGCCACCTCCGTGAATCGATTGTTGAAAGCATACGTGTTTCCAGCAAACGCCAAGATCGCACTGGCATACCAACCCACCAGCGTTCCCAAAACGGTGAGCGCCACCAGCTTCAGCATCCGCTGCGGGCTCATGCTCCCTTCCGCCTTCACGCCGTCGTTCCCGTTGATCATAGCCGCCATGCTACCCGAAGACATGGCCGGAGACAACCGCCCTTCCTGCCATCAATGGCCCGAAGGTGCCGAGACAGCCGAGTTCTCGGCCTGGGATGCTTCACGCAGCATGGGTTGCAGCGGACGGGGATAGACACCCAACAGCACCACCGCCACGGCCAACCCCACTCCCACCACCCGAGCCGCCAGTGAGACTCTCACCGGAGCCGCTTCCGGCACGCCTTCGTCGCTGGAATACATGGCCAGAATGACCCGGAAGTAATAATAAAAACCCACCGCTGCCGCAAGAATCGCGAAAGCGAGCGCCACCCACTGCCCTTGATCCACCAGGGTCAATACCACCAGCATCTTGCCCAAAAAACCCACCGTCAGAGGCAGGCCCGCCAGCGAGGCAAAGGCCAAAGTCACCACCAAAGCCAGCATCGGCGAACGTCGCCCCAGCCCACGAAAGTCTTCCAACTCTTCCCCACGCCCATTGCGCCGCAGCACCGCCAGCGCCAAAAAGCCCAGCACCGTCATCGGCAAGTAGGTGGCCAGGTAAAAAGCGACGACGCCATTTGCATCCAATCCAAAACGTCCCGCTCCTTGGCATCCCAGAGCCAGCAGCAGAAAGCCCGCGTGCGAGATGCTGGAGTACCCCAGCAACCGCTTCACACTGGTCTGGAAAATCGCTGGCAGGGATCCCACCAGCACCGTCACCGAACCCGCTGCGATGAGCGCTGCCAGCACCTCCCCACGCACCGCCGATCCCTCACCTGCCAGAGCCGCCACCACGCGCGATAGCACCGCAAATCCCGCTGCCTTGGAGCCGACCGACAAAAACGCCGCCACCGGCATGGACGCCCCTTGATACACATCCGGCACCCACATTTGGAAAGGGGCCGCCGCCACTTTGAAACCCAAACCCGCCAGCAAAAAGGCCGCACCAAAAAGCAGAATGGTCCGGTTGGTTCCCTCCGCCGCAGCGGCCTGGCGGATACCCTCGAACTCCAAGCTGCCCGTGGCCCCATAGACCCACGCAATGCCAAACACCAACACGCCCGTGGAGATGGCACCCAGAATCAAATACTTCACACCCGCCTCCAAAGCCATAGCACTTTTCCGAGTGTAACCCACCAGCACGTAGAAGGAAACCGTCACCAATTCCAAGGCCACAAACACCGTGACCAGATCCTTCGCTCCCGCCATCCACATCATGCCCACACAGACAAACAACGGCAGAGACAGCATCTCACCCACCCGGCCTTCCAGCGTAAAACGCGTCATGTAAGGCGCACACTCCAGCACCAGCCACAGCACCAGCAGAGTAATGACCAAGGCAAAGCCCTTGTAAAACATCGCCAGCGCATCCAGCTGCTGAAACGGCTTCACAAAAGCTGGCAACGCCTCTTCCCCACCTGCCACCGTGACCAGCAGCACCAAAGCCAAACCCACTCCCGCCATGCTCAATATCCCCAGGGTCCGCCGAGACACACCTGGCGCAAAGGCGTCCAGCAGGAGCAAGAACAGTCCCAACAGGGCGAGACCAGCTTCGATCGTAAAGACAGACATGACGAAAAAATCAAAAACTCAGCGTGCGACAGCGGCGGCAACCACCGCCAACGGTCCATTCATCAAACTCAACAGCAAACTCGGCGCGCAACCCACCACCAAAAGCACCGCCGCCATGCCGACCAGCGGCACCGACTGGGAACTGGAGGGATCACTCATGAACAGCCCCGAATTGGCGCTTCCTTGGAAAATTTTGCGAAACGCACGCAGCATGTAAACCGCTGAAATCACCACCCCCCAGAGTGCGGCTACCACCGTCCAGTGAAGCGGCGTGAGCCCCTGCGCAACGTGGAACGTGGTCCACTCGTTGCCGTTGGCGAAGCTGCCGAGAAACACCATGATCTCTCCCGCAAAGTTTGCCAAACCTGGCAGACCGATCGAGGCAAAGGCTCCAAAACCAAACACCAACATCAGCAGCGGCGCGTGACTGCCCAACCCACCGAGTCGGTCCATCTCCAACGTCCCCAATTGATTGCGCATGCGCCCGCAGAGCGCGAACAGCAGAGCAATCGAGATGCCGTGGCCAAACATCAACAAAACGGAGCCCTTCAACGCAATCTCCGTTCCCGCCGCGAGGCCAAGGAAAATGTAACCCATGTGCATCACGCTGGAGTTGGCCAGCATGTCGTCGAGCCGTTTCTGATTGATGGTGACCAAGCCGATCACCAAAATGTTCCCCAGCAAAGCCGCCAGCAGCAGCTTCATGATCCAAGGCGTCAATGCTCCTTGAGGCAGCAATGGCAGCGCAATGCGCAGCAGGCCGTAGAGACCAAACTTCTTCAGCACCCCCGCATGCAGCATCGCCACCGGTGTCGGTGCCGTCGCATAGGCCGGTGCGGCCCAGCTGTGAAAGGGAAACAAACTCACCAACGTGCCGAAGCCGATCAAAAGCACCAGATAAATCCACGCCTGCTTGTCGGCGGAGATGGGTGAGTTCTGCGCCATCGCGCGCAAGGCCGTCAAATCAAACTCCATCTTCCCGGCCTGACTGTATTCGAGGACCAACCAAGCCAAACCTGCCAGCAGCACCAAACTGCCTGCTCCCAAATAAATCGTGGTTTTCCAGGCGACGGCCAAGCGCTTCTCCTTTTCCGCCCGTCCATGCAGCGCGATCATCAGAAAGGTCGGGATCAGCGCCAGCTCGTGAAAGGCGTAAATGAAGAACAAATCCGTGCTCAAAAAGGCCCCCAACGCACCCGCTGAAATCAACAAACTGGCCACGTAGTACATCGCCGGTTTATCCACCGTCTGCCAGATCGCCGCAACGGTGACCACCACCGTCAACAGGGCCATGATGAGCGATACGCCATCTGCTCCCACTCCCAAAGCCAGGGCGGGATTTTCCAAAATGATGCGTTTGTGGACGTAGGCCAGCTCCCCCATCTCTCCGGGCTGATATTTCACCGCCAAAGCAATGACCCACACCAGATTGACCAGCGCTGCGGTCAACGAAGTGGCCCGCGCCGGTGCTCCTAGGCCCACCGCCAGAGCCGCTAGCAGCGGTAGCAGAATGATGATCTCCAAAGAACTCATGAATAACGCACGTGAAAAAGCTCACTCAATGACCCACCCCGGCAGCGCCCGGTAGGACAAACACAATCAAATAAATCGCCAACAGCAAACCTGCCCCCAAGAGCAGCGTGTAACTCTGCAAGTGACCTCCCTGCAGGGCCCGCGCCCGCGCACCCACCCAGGTCGCCAGCATCGTCGGTAGCCGCGCGACGATGCCATCCGCCACCAGCCGCTCCAAACCCGTGACCACCCAGGCCAGTCCATCTTGGAAAACCTTCACCAGCACGGCGTAGATCTCGTCGATATAAAACTTGTTGGCGAACAAAGAGATCTTCAGCGGATCCTTGTCTTTGCCTTTGTAGAGCACCCAGCCGAGGCCGACTCCGACGATCAGGGCCACCAGGGAGATCGCCAGAACGGCGGTTCCACCCGCGTGATGTCCCTTGGGCATCATGGCTTTCAATCCATCGGCAACCATCGGGAAACCGGACACCAGCGAGAGTGCGGCCAGCACCAGCAAGGGCAGCATCATCAGGAAACCCACATCCATGGCGTGCTTGGCGTTGTCAGACCGGGGTTTCCCGAGGAACGCCACCACAAACAATCGGGTCATGTAAAACGCCGTGAGCGCCGCCGTCACTGCGCCGATCGTGAACAGCACCTTACACTCATTCCAGGCCACGATGAGAATGCCTTCCTTGGAATAAAAACCACTGGTGATCCACGGCACCCCCATCAAAGCGGCGGTACCAATGGCAAAGGTGACGGTGGTTCCCTTCATGTGCTGGCTCAGACCACCCATCTTCCAAATGTCCTGCTCATGATGGCAGGCGTAGATCACAGCGCCCGATCCCAAGAAGAGCAAGGCCTTGAAGAAAGCATGGGTGTAAAGATGGAACATCGCCGGATGGCCCTCCGCCACCTCGCCGTGACCGTGCCCCCCCATGGCCACCAGCCCGACCGCCATCACCATGTAGCCGAGCTGTGACAGCGTCGAGTACGCCAGGATCCGTTTGATGTCGTTTTGCTGCGTGGCCATCAGCGCAGCCATCAGCGCCGTCACTCCCCCCACACCGGCGATCCACATCGCCGCCGTATGCGTCGTGGCGACCAGAAAACTGATCCGCACCATCATGTAAACCCCTGCTGCCACCATTGTCGCGGCGTGGATCAGTGCCGACACCGGCGTCGGACCTTCCATCGCATCAGGCAACCAAACATGCAGCGGTAGCTGAGCGGACTTTCCGACCGCACCCATGAACAGGCAGAGCACGGCCGCCGTCATGAACCAAGGCTGCGTCTGCGCCAGCACCTTCAGCGTGCCCTCACTGACCGATTCTTGCAGATCAATGAAACTGACGTTGCCGTGGTTGGCTCCAAACAGCAGCAAGATGCCAATCATGAAGCCGAAATCCCCAATGCGATTGGTGATGAACGCCTTCTTCGAGGCATCCGCTGCGGCGGGCTTCTGAAACCAGTGACCGATGAGCAGGTAGGAACTCAACCCCACCAACTCCCAGAAGATGAACATCATCACCAAATTCTCCGCCAGCACGATGCCCGTCATCGAAAACATGAACAGCGACAACGCCCCAAAGTACCGGGGTTTGGCGTCGTCATCCTTCATGTAGGCGAGGGAGAAAACCTGCACCAACAGTCCGATGAGCGTGACGATGAACATCATGCCCGCTGATTGGCGATCCAAAATAGCGGCGATCCAGATGTTCAGCGTCTTGCCTTCATCAATCACCAAGAACGGAAACATGTCCACCGGTGCCTGCTCCCGCGACACGCCCAACAGAATGCAGCTGGCGATGAAACACACCGCCGCCGAACCGACAGACAGCAGTTGGAAAAAGCCATCGGCCTTTCGAGTCAGGCGGGATCCGATCAGCACCACCAGTGCCACCATCAGCGGCAGCAGCAGCAGGACATTCGGCACCAGGGGGAAGCTCGGGCCAGCGGACAGGGCAGCTACAATCATGCGAAAAAAAGAAGCGTGGGTTAACCCTTCAGCCGGGTGATCGATTCAACATCCACGGATTGACGAGCACGGAACAAGGCCACAATGATCGCCAAACCGACGGCCACCTCCGCCGCAGCCACCGTAATGGTAAAAAACACCAGCGACTGGGCAGCGTAATCCGGCAGACCCTCCGTCACGTGAAAGCGAGAAAAAGCGACCAACGCCAAATTGGCTGCGCTCAACATCATCTCCAAGCACATGTAGATGATCAGGATGTTTCGCCGAATCACCACGCCCGCCAGCCCCAGGGAAAAGAGGGCCGCGCTGACAAAGAGGTAATGGTTCAGAGTAGTCATGCAGGCAGAAATGTTCAGGCAGCAGGCCCCTTGTCTTTTTTCGACAGCGCCACCACGCCGACGGTGCCCACCACCAGCAGCAGAGCGATGACCTGGAGGTGAAAGCCGTAGCGATCAAACAACGTCAGGCCCATCAGCTTGGCGTCAGGCAGCGTGCCTTCTTTCAAATCTGCTTGGATCCCCACCACCTGACTCACATCCGCGCGCGCCGCAGCGGTTTCGAGATTCAACTTCGGCAGTTCCGTCTGCGGAGCCTTCAGCGTGGCGGTCACACTGGCCGCTTGCAGCACCAGCACCACGGCCACCAGCAGTCCGCCGACCACCACCGGACCGTTGACCTTCCG
>JAGRPD010000453.1 GCA_020439875.1 Verrucomicrobiales bacterium | reverse complement strand
CGCTGTGGAGGTGAGGAGGAGCAGGCTGAGGAGGGGAGCTTTCATGGGGGCGGGAAAAAAGGTGGATTTAGCGGGCGGCGGCGGGAGCTTCGGCGATGGCGGTGCCGGTGGCGTCACAGATGCGGAGCTGGAACTGCCATTCGACGGTCCACTGCTCGGTCTGCTCGTTTTGACAGCACTTCACGAGGAGGGTGTTGGCACCTTTTTGGAGATGGCAGGGCAGGATGTATTGGTCCAGCTGCATGCCGCGGTGGTACTCGTCACGGGCGAAGAGGAGCTGACCGTTGAGCCAGACTTTCCATGCGTTTTTGCAGCCGAGTCGGATCTCGGCGTCGCGGGCCTCGGCGGCGTCGAATTCGGTGTAGGCGTAGCCGGTGACTTCCTTGAGCATGTCGAAGGGTTTGTTGAAGTCGATCATGCCGTAGTCGTCCTGACTGGTGAATTGCACCCACTTGGCTTCCTGGCCTTTGCCGGGGTAGCTGGCGCTGAGGTCGATTTTTTCTTCGGGTGGAAACACGGTGTCGAACCCGCTGCGCTCGACGTTGGTGAAGGGGGCGATGAGATGCCAATTCATCAAAAAGCCGAATTGCTTGGGCAGGTCCACCTCGACGCCGAGGTCGGCCAGCTTCTTGGCCAGTTCGTCGATTTGATCTTTGTCGCGGGCGGCGTCGAGCGCTTGCTGATAGAGGGTTTTGGCGGCGTCGGTGGCTGCTGCGTTTTTCTTTTCATCGGCCTGGCGGATGAGATCGGCCACGGCATCGACGCGGAGCATGGCCACGGGGTCTTGGCTCAGCGCGGGGTAGTGAGCGGTGGCTTGATCGGGCGCGAACTGTTTCAGCATCTCGTAAGCCAGCACCCGGGTTGGTGCGTCATGCTGGGTGTCTTCGAGGACGGCGGTCAGTGCGGCGACTGGGGCCTGGCCCTCGCGGGTGCTGCGAGCCACCAGGGTCTCCACGGCGGTGCGCAGCCAGTTTTGCGCCAGGGAGTTGGCTCCATCCATGCCAGCGAGAAGCTCGGGCAGGGCGGCGGCATCGGCGGTGGCCAGCTCTTTCCACGCGGTGGTGGCGGCGGCATTGCCCTGGCCCTCTGGTCCGACGGCGCGCACGGTTTTCAGCGCGTCGGCGACGCTGCCGAGGCAGAGACTCATGCCCGCCCATTGAGCGAGCCCGAAAAAGAACATCCAGCGAATTTTCATACAAACGATCGGCCCGGAAGCGGACAGACAATGAACGCGGCTCGAGGTGTGGGAGTTTCCAGGAACCGAACGGGGAAGGCGAGGCGTCATGGCTTTGATGACAACGTCAGCACCTGGCCGTCCTGCAGAAGCTGGGCGCGCAGCGGCGGGTAGGGCAGCTTTTGCACGGGCAATCCGGCATCCAGCGCCTGCGCTGCGGCTACGGCGCAGGCCTGACCCAGGGCCATGAAGGTGAACTCGATGCGAATGGCTCCGTAGGCGATGTGGCTGGAGGAGGGGCAGGTGGGCGTGAGGAGGTTGGTGGCCTCGGCAGCCTTCGGCACCAGCGCTCGGTAGGAGATGCCGAAGGGGATCCAGTCATTGCCGCCGAAGACAAAGCCCTCATTGCTGGCGCGTCCGTTTTGCACGATGGTGCGGACATTGTGGACATCGGGCGGCCAAAAGGCCATGGCCACGGGATCTTCCACCGGCAGGGGATCGACCTTGCGCATGTGATGCTCGGTGATGACGTGGTCCGAGACCATGCGGCGGGCGTCGCGCACGTAAAACTGGCGGGGCCAGCCGGCGTTGTCGGTGAATTCATCTTTGGCCAGGCCCCAGCGCGCCCAGGCCTGCTGGAGATCGGGTGCGATCTGGCCCACCTCGGCATCGTGGGCCAGGAACCAAAACAGGCCCTGCGTGTAGTGGCGGTGATGTTCGAGGATTTTTCGCCGCTCTGCCCGGCTGCCGCCGGGGTAGCCGTAGTTCATGCCATTGAGATTGTGGGAGCAGACGCTGCCGCCGTTGAGGTCGGTCTTTTGATTCGGCAGGGTGGCGTGGGGTTGGTAAAGTTTGCCACCGGCCTTGAGGTAGCGCAGTGGCAGCTCGTAGTCGGCGCGGTCGTAGTCCGGCGGTTGAGGCAGGGGGATTTGGTTGGCTGGCTGATCAGTGAGGCAAACGCGGAAGCAGTAGGCCTGGAGGCGGTGATCGGCGGCTCCGGGCTGCCCGAGAGGCTCATCCAAAATGCCGGTGAGCAGGCCGCTGGCGGCGTTTCCCGGCACCCGCCAGGGATCCACCGCTACGTTGAATTGCTGATGCGTGGTCTCGGCGCGGATGCCGTTTTTGGTCTCGCCATACTGGGCGTTGGACTCGCGCCCGATCACGGTGCTGACACCTGCAGCGGCCAGCAGATCGCCCTCAATCGTGGCGTCGAGAAACATCTTCCCTGCAAACTCGCCTTGATCGGTGACGAGGCGCAGCAATCGGGAGCCGTCTTTGATGACGGCGTCGCCATCCTCGCGCAGCGGAGCCTGGGTCACCTGATCCACGGCGTATTCCCGCAGCCAATCCTGGATGACCTGCTCCGCCACGTGAGGTTCAAATCGCCACAGAGCGGGCTCCTTTTTGCCGGCGGCCAGCATGGCGTCAAAAGCCTGCTGACGACCGTAGGCGTGGGCGATGCGCCGATAAAACTCCAACGCCAAGCCACCGACGGCCGGGCTGTTTTGAAATTCGCGATGGTTGTCGATGTCGGTTCCACCGAGGCCTTCGATGTTGATGCCGCCGATGTGAGCGGTGGGTTCCAGGAGGACGACGCTCTTGCCCAGCTTCGCCGCTTGAATGGCTGCCGTGAACCCTGCCGAGGTGCCTCCGTAGATGACCAGATCGTACGTCGGACGCTCGGTGGCGGCGAGGGATCCGCTGAGGGAAAGGAGGGCGAGCAGCAGGGGTTTCATCGCGACGAAGGAAGGGGAGGGTGAGGGTGGAGGCAAGAGG
>JAGRPD010000033.1:1997-17068 GCA_020439875.1 Verrucomicrobiales bacterium | reverse complement strand
GCGTATTCCCACTCGGCCTCGGTGGGCAGGCGGTAGAAGTGGCCAGTTTGGGCGCTGAGCCATTGGCAGTATTTGTTGGCGGCGTGCTGCGTCATGCAGACGGCGGGGAAGCCGTCGCGCCCCATGCCGAAGTCCATCGGTTGGTAGGGTGGGGTGGGCTGGGAGATGAGGTCTTCGGGTTTGTCATCGGGTGACCAGACTTTGCGGGAGCCGTCTTTGTTGCGGCCTTCGCTGGTGAGCATGTAGGGTTCGTATTCGTCCCAGGTGACTTCGTATTTGCCGATCCAGAAGGGTTTGATGCGGACTTTGATCTGCGGGCCTTCGTCGTCGCGACGATCGGCTTCGCTAGCGGGGCTGCCGAGGGTGACGACGCCGGCGTGAATGGGGAGCATGGAGTAGGGGGCTCCGGTTTTGGGGATCTTGGCGTCGTAGGCCTTCATGTCCGCCTCTTGCTTGACGGCGTGTTCTTTTTCAGCGGTTTGGACGATGAAGGCGTGGATTTTTTTGATCAGGTCCAGGGTGTCGGGGTTGTTGGTGTCGGTGGTTTTTTTCTCTTTGGGTTCGAGGGTGACGCCTTCTGGCCAGGGTGCGCCTTGGACGATCCAGTTGCGGAGGATTTCAATTTCTCCTTTTTTCAGGGGGCCACCACTTTTGGTGGGGGGCATGATGTCATCGTCATCTTCGGGGAGGCTGACGAGGGTGAAGAGGCCGCTTTTTTTGGGCTGGAAGGCCACGAGGTTGGAGCCGTTGTCGCCGGTCTCGACGGCGTCTTTGAGGGTGGAGGCGATCCAGCCGCCTTTGTCTTTGTCGGGGTTGTGGCAGGAGAGGCAGTTTTCCTCCAGGATGGGCTGCACGTGCTTGGCAAACTGGATGCGGGTGGTGGCTTTGAGGGTGGTGCCAGCGGGCCATTTGGCACCTTCTTCGATCCACTGTTTGATGACGGCGATCTGGGTGGGATCGAGCAGGCCTTCCTTGCTGGGGGGCATGACGAGGTCATCGTCTTCAGGGAGGATGAGGGTGGTGTAAATGGCGCTCTTGCTGGGATCTCCGGCGGTGATGCCGGGGCCGTTTTCATTGCCTGCGAGCGCGGCCTCGTGGCTGTCGATGCGGAAGTCTCCCTTGTCTTTGTCCGGCCCGTGGCAGTGGACGCAGGCGGCTTCGAGGATGGGCTGGACCTGCTGGGCAAAGTCCACCTCGGCGCGGAGCGCGGGTGTGGCGAGACTGAGGGTGAGGAGGATGAGCGGCGTGAGACGTGGCATGGGGACGTTCGGTTTGAGGGAGAAAATCAATTTGGGCGGATGACGGCGTTTGCCAAGCTGAAATGGGGGCGGCGGATGTCTAACGGGAGCGGCGGCGGCCGTGCCAGCCTTCCTTGCGGTCGGCTTGAAACTGCTGGCGGCTGGGTTTTCCGCGGACGCTGATGCGGAAGGGTACGCCGGGTGCGGGCCACTCCTGTCGAATGACGTTTTCGAGGTAGCGCAGGTAGCTGTCCACGAGCTTTTCGGCGCGGTTGGCAAAGAGGACGAAATGAGGCACGGGGATGGGGCTGTCTTCGGCGCTGTTGACCTGGGAGGCGTAGAGGAGCTTGAAGGAGCGGGTGGAGCGTCCGAGGGGGCCGGGGCTGTTCTCGATGGCTTGATGCAGCAGGCGGTTAAGCTGGCCGGTGCCGATGCGGTGGCGGGCTCCGCCACGGATTTTTTGCACGGCTTCGAAGAGCTTGCCGAGGTGCTGTTTTTGTTTGGCGGAGATGGCGATGAGGGGGGCGTAGTGGAGGAAGAAAAACTCCCGGCGCATGGTCTCGTCGAGTTCGGCGAGGCGGTCCTTGCGGCTGGCGTCGGGGTGGTAGAGATCAAATTTGTTCATCACTAGCAGGCAGGGCTTTTGCTCTTTGAGGATCTCTTGAGCGATTTTGCGATCCTGCATGGTGGCACCGCTGGCGCAATCGATGACGAGGAGGACGAGGTCGGCGCGTTTGATGCTCTGGTGGGCCTGGCGGATGCTGAAGATCTCGACGGGTGTGTCGATGCGGGCATTGCGGCGGATGCCGGCGGTGTCGATGAGCTGGTAGTCGGCTCCGCCAAAGGAGGCGAGGATGTCGAGCGAGTCCCGGGTGGTGCCGGCGACGTCGCTGACGATGGCGCGGTCCTGGCCGAGGATGGCGTTGACGAGGGAGGATTTGCCTGCGTTGGGGCGGCCGACGATGGCCAGCTTCAGGGGTTTTTTGGAGAGGCGGCGTTCGGTTTCTTCTTCCTCTTCGGCGGCGTTTTCCAAATCCAGGAGGGTGGAGATGCGGGAGACGAGGCCATCGATGCCGAGGCCGTGCAGGGCGCTGACTTCGACCTGCTCGGGGAAGCCCATGCGGGTGAATTCCGCGCCTCCGAGGCGGCGCTTGGCGGAGTCGGCCTTGTTGCAGACGAGGATGACGGATTTCTGGGTGCGGCGCAGCATGGCGGCCAGCTCTTGGTCGATGGGCGTGATGCCCGCAGTGACATCGACGACGAAGAGGAGGAGATCGGCCACTTCGAGGGCCAAGGCGGCCTCGGTCTGCACCTGCTCGGTGAGGACGTCGTCGGTATTGGCTCCGATGCCGCCGGTGTCCATGAGGACGAAGGGCACTTTGGCTCGGCGGCACTCGGCGGTGATGCGATCGCGGGTGACGCCCGCCATGTCATGCACGATGGAGATGTTTTTCCCGGCGAGGCGGTTGAAGAGGGCGGATTTGCCGACATTGGGTCGGCCGACGATGGCGACGGTGCGAGGCATGGCTGGAAAAAGGAGGGGGCGCTAGGCCGTGGGCGGGTGCTGGATTTGGCGGATGCCTTCAGCGAGGTAGATGAATCCCGATATGGCGGTGAAAGCCCCGGCGATGAGGGCGGGAATGAGGATGGGGGGCGTGCGGAGGTCGAGCATGATCCAGAGCACGGCGGCGATCTGGGTGAAGGTGGCGACTTTTCCGGTCCAGTGCGGGCGGATGGTGCATTGGCCGGAGAAGTGCTGGATGAGGAAGGCACCTCCGATGGCGGCGAGGTCGCGAAAAACGACGAGCAGGGGGAACCAAAGCGGGAAGCGCTGCGGCCAGCTGGTGAAGGTGAGGGTGAAGATGGCGGAGAGGAGAAGGAGCTTGTCAGCCAGGGGGTCGAGGATGGCCCCGATGCGGCTGCGCTGATTGTAGTGGCGGGCGATGAAGCCGTCCACGGCATCACTGAGCGCGGCGAGGCCAAAGATGCCTACCGTGCTCCAGCGCAGATTTTCATTGGGCTGTCCGATGCTCACGCTGTCCGCATAATACACCGCCGTGCCGATGAACACGGGGATCAGCAGGATGCGAAAAAGGGTGATTTTGGTGGCAAGCGTCACGCGGCGGCAGGGGCTGGCCATTCCCATACGCCGAAGCGGGGGCGCGTGCAACGGAGGATGAGGCGGGTGATTGCATCTCAAAGGGGACCGTCCAAAGGGGCGCGGCAGGCGTTTTGCATGGCTGCATGTCTGACATTTCTTCTTCTCAACCGGCGGTGGGGGATCTGGCTCCCGATTTTACGGCTTTGGCGGTCGGGGGTGAGTACGGGGAGGGCACGGAGGTGACGAGTGCCTCCCTGCGCGGCCGCCCGGTGGTGCTGTATTTTTATCCGAAAGACAACACGCCGGGCTGCACCAAGCAGGCCTGTGGTCTCAGAGAGGGTTGGGCGAGTTTGGCAGGGCGGGCGCATGTCTTCGGCGTCAGTGTGGATTCCGCGCGCAGTCACCGCCGATTCATCGATAAATTTTCGCTCCCCTTTCCATTGCTGGTGGATGAGGAAAAAGCGCTGGTGCAGGCCTTTGGCGTGTGGGTGGAAAAGACGCTCTACGGGCGCAAATACATGGGCACGGAGCGCACGACATTCGTCCTCGATGCGGAGGGGCGGGTGGCGGCGGTGCTGCCGAAGGTCAAGCCGGATCGGCATTTTGAAGCGGTGTTGGCGGTGCTGGAGGCAGGGGTTTGATTTTTTCTGCGGCAAAAGCGGTTTCCACACTTTGGGGAAGGAGGTAAGAGTGCCCTCCCGCCTCCCTGCTCGACTGTGAAAACCATCCTCCGCGTCTTTTCCTACCTGCGCCGCTATCCTCGCATGGCGGTGGCGCAGCTGGCCTGTGCGGTGACGGGAACGCTGATGGTCATCGTTTTTCCGGGAGTCACGCGGGAGGTGATGGACGTGGTGGTGCCAAATCAGCAGTGGGATCGCCTCACGCCGTTGGCGCTGCTGGCACTGGGGGCCTATTTTGCGCAGCATCTGTGCAACTCCCTGCGCATCCGTCTGAACAACACCTTCGAGCAAAAGGTCATCTACGATCTGCGCAGCGATCTCTACGAACGCCTGCAAACGCTGCCTCTGCGCTGGTTTGACAATCGCCCGACGGGAGACGTGATGACCACGGTGTCGGAGGATGTGCCGTCGGTGGAGCGGGTGCTCATCGATGGCGTGGAGCAGGGTCTGGTGGCGCTGATGCAAATCCTCATCGTGGGCATCTTCATGTTCCAGGCGGATGCCCGGTTGGCGCTGGTAGCCATGGTGCCGATGCCTTTTCTCATGGCCGGAGCCGTGGCCTACACCCACAGCGCCCGGGAGCGGCACCGCCGGGTGCGCCGCGCCTCCAGCGCGCTGAACTCCCTGCTGCATGACAACGTGGCCGGCATGCGGCAGATCAAAGCCTACGCCATTGAGGCGGCGGAGCACGCGCGCTACAACCGCGCCAGCGATGCCCTGCGCCAGGCTACGCTGCACCTGATGAAGGTGTGGTCTGTCTATCGCCCGGGGATGAATTTTCTCACCAGCTGCGGCTTCGTACTGGTGCTGTGGAACGGGGCGCATGCACTCATGGAGGGGCGCATCGAGAAGGGAGATCTCGCGGCCTTCTTGCTGCTGCTGACCTATTTTTATCAGCCCATCGAGAGCTTGCATCAGCTCAATCAGATCCTGCAATCGGGGCGCGCTGCCGGAGAGCGGGTGTTTGAAATCCTCGACTCCGAGCCCGAGGCCGACACCGAGGGCGGGCGCGAACTGGACCAGCTGCGCGGCGAGGTGAGCTACGAGGATGTCAGCTTCAGCTACGGCGGCAAAATCCCTGCGGTGCGAAACGTGACCCTGCAGGCTCACGCCGGGCAGATGGTGGCACTCGTCGGTCCGACGGGAGCCGGAAAGTCCACGTTGATCAACCTCCTGACCCGCTTTTACGAGTACGACTCCGGCGTCATCACCATCGATGGGGTGCCGGTCAAGGAGCTGAACAAACGCTGGCTGCGGACGCACATCGGCTACGTGACGCAGGAGAGCTTCATGTTCAACGGCACCGTCCGGGAGAACCTGGTCATCGCCCAAAAAGACGCCACCGAGGAGGACCTCTGGCGCGTGCTGGAGAGCGCCAACGCGGCGGACTTCGTGCGGCGCATGGCGGATGGCCTGGATACCCGGGTGGGCGAGCGCGGCGTCAAACTCAGCGTCGGGGAAAAACAGCGTCTCTCCATCGCCCGCGCGCTGCTGCGCAATCCGCCGATCTTGCTGCTGGATGAAGCCACCGCCAGCGTGGACACGCAGACGGAGCGGCAGATCCAGCAGGCGCTGGATCGGCTGATGGATCACCGCACCAGTTTCGTCATCGCCCACCGGCTCTCCACCGTGCGCCATGCAGACTGCATCTACGTGGTGGAGCAAGGAGCCGTCCGCGAGCACGGCACGCATGAGGAATTGATCGCCCGAGATGGCCTCTACGCGGAGCTTTGCCGGACTTCCCTGATGGAGACGGAGACGCGTGAGCTGGCGGCTTCCTAGGCCCGGCGGTGGCCCACTCGCCGGTGCATGAGAAAAATGCTGGGTTGCCTTTTTCAAAGGGAGATTGTTCACTGGCAGGATATGGCAGAGACAACGGACGTGAATGATTTGGGCGCGGAAAAGGTGTGCAAGGTGACACCCTGGTACTTCCGCCGCATGGCCATGATTGGGGGGATGCTGCTGGCGTTCGGTTTGTATTTTCTCTACGACTGGAAGATCGGCTATCCCAAGCAGAACGAGATCGCGGATCAAAAAGACCAGTTTGACGAAGAAGTGCTGACGAGCTGGGACAAGGCAGAGGCCTCAGGCGGTCTGGTGCAGTGGGAAAAAATGGCCCGAGAAAAGGGCTGGCCTGTGGGAGAGAGCGGACAACGACCCAGCTGGGCGCGCTACGCCGTGCCAAAGGGCTGGCCGGAGGATCCGGATCGCCACACGGAGCGGGAAGTGGAGGATCAATTTTACTGGGGCATGGCCATGCTGCTCATCGCGGCGGCGGTCGGTGTGATGGTGCTGCTGAATCGAAAAAAAGTCCTCATTGGGCGGGCGGATCATTTGGTGACTCCCGATGGCCGCACCGTGCGCTTTGCCGATGTGATCCGGGTGGACAAACGCAAGTGGGACAACAAAGGCCTCGCCTACCTGGACTATCAAGAAAAGGGTGAGGGCAAGGAACTGCGGGCGGTGATCGATGATCTGAAATTCGATGGCGCAGGGCTGGTTTTAGACCGCGTGTTGGCCGGATTTAAGGGCGAACTCATCGAAAAAGTGCCGGATCCCGAGGACGAAGAAACAGCGGACGAATCGCCTGCTGACGGGGAGTCCGAAGAAAAATAGGGGCGGAAGGTTGATTTTTTTGGTTGCCATCCCGTCTCCTGCTGCTAACGCTCCGCCCGCAACCACCCCCCTTTCAACATGGCTGAAAACATCAAAGAAAAAGTCCGCGACATCATCGTCGAGCAGCTTGGCGTCAACCCCGAGCAAGTCACTTCCGAAGCGAAATTCATCGAGGATCTCGGTGCGGACTCGCTGGATACTGTGGAGCTGGTGATGGCGTTTGAAGAAGAGTTCGGCATCGACGTGCCCGATGATGAGGCTGAGAAGCTGCAATCCGTCGGCGACGTGGAGCGCTACGTCGAAGAAAACGCGGAATAATCCAACGCTCAGCGTTGCTTGATTTTGAGCCGGTGGAGGTCGCTGCCTCCACCGGCTTTTTGCGTCAACGTGGCGGCGATGGAAGACCCAAGTTGGTGCTTGGCAAGCGGGCCGCTTCGGCCCACCGTGGCGCCATGAATTTCGTACGTGAAACGAGGTTGATCGTCGGCTGGATGGGGCTGGCTGGAGGTCTGTGCCTGACGCTGGGCTCGGCTGCGGTGGAGCCGCCCGTGATGTCGGAGAAGGTGCTGGAGGCTCAGCTACTAGCGCAGGAACCTCTGGTGCATCAGCCTGTCAGCCTCGTGCTGGATGCGGAAGATCGGGTGCTGGTCATCGAAAATCACACCCTGCCCGGACCAGGTGCAGCGCCTGCCACTGAGGGAGATGCCATCGTCTGGCTGCTGGATGGTGATGGAGACGGCTTGCTGGATCAGCGCAAGGTCTTCTGGCAGGGTGCCCCCGAAGCCAGAGATCTGGCCTGGAGCGACGACGGCTGGCTGCTCGTCAGTTGTCGGCGGGAAATCCTGCGGCTGCGGGATACCGATGGCGACGATGTGGCGGATGAGGTGCAGCGAGGTTGGGTCCAGCTCGACATGGAAGGAGACGGTGTGGACACGGGGCTGACGGGACTGGCTGTGGCCGCTGACGGGGGAGTCTATGTCGGATTGGGGGAAAACGCGGGCGTGTCTCTGGAAATGAAATTTGACCGTGGGATACCCGAATTTCAGGAAGCCGAGGGCGGTGGCATCTGGCGGGTGGATCGCGGAGTGCGCCGCCCGTTGCAGGTGGCGCGGGGCCTTTGGTCTCCGTTCGGCCTTTGCATCACGGCGGCGGGGGATCTTTTTGCTGCGGACAACGACCCCGACTCCCGCGAGCCCTGTCGGCTCATCCACGTGACCTCTGAGGGCGACTACGGATTTCAATCACGCTACGGTTGTGACGGCGTGCATCCGTTTCAGTCCTGGGAGGGGGAGCGGCTCGGCACGCTGCCACCGCTGGCCCCGGTGGGTGAGGGGGCAGGTGGTCTGCTGGGCTACGTTCCGGCGGCGCATCCGCAGTATCGGGGCCTGCCAGCAAAGTGGGTGAACCGCCTGCTGGTGGCCAGTTGGGCGGAGCACCGCATCGACGGGTATCTGACGCAATCGAGGAAGGGCAGTTCCACCTTTGATGCGGCCTGGGGCACGCTCTGCCAGGGAGGGCTGGATTTTTGTCCGGTGGATCTGGCGATGGCGCGAGATGGCAGCTTGATCGTCAGCGACTGGGGGGGCAATCGCATCGAGCCCAGCGGGAAGGGGCGGATCTGGCGCATCCAGCTGAAGCAGGTGCTGTCGGTCGAAAGCATCAACGTCCCGCCGGTGACGCGCGATCCGAGCTTGGATTGGGTGGATGAAATTTTGACTGGTCCACCTCCTACGGCCGACCAGATTCTGGAGTGGTTGCAGGCCAGTGAGCCGCGCCTTTTTCATGCGGCGGTGGAACGTCTGTCGCGGGAGGGTAAGCTGGCCAAGAGCTTGGTGGAGAATCGTTTGCAGTTCAATGGTCGGGTACGAGCCGGGCTGCTGCTGGCCTCGCGGCGCGGCACGGAGCGGGAGGGTTTGGACATGAATCAGTTGCCGCCCGAGGTGGATGAACTCGTCCGCGTCTCGCTGATGGATGCGGATCCTCAGGTGCTGCTGCTGGCTCTGCACTGGGTGGCCGATCATCAGATTCGCCGTTACGCGGTCTTGCTGGAGGGGCTAGTGACGGATGCCAGCCTGACACCCGACCTGCTGCGGGCTGTGATCACCGCGAAGCTGAGGTCTCAGCAACGGGAGTTTGATTCCGAGGCGGTGACAGCAGAGTTGCATGAGCTGCTGGAAAATCCCGCTCTCAAAGGAGCCCGCCTCCGCCTCGCCCTGCGTGCTCTGCCGAGGGAGGATCCTTGGCTTTCGGTAGCGAAGTGGAAAAAATGGATCAGCGCTTCGGATGGCGAAGAGCAGCGTTGGCTCATCCACTTTCTGGGACAAACGGCTCGAGATGCAGAGGCGGTGGCGCTGCTCGCGGAACTCGCTTTTTCGGCAGACGCAGCTCCAGCGGCCCGCGCGGCGGCGCTTGCGCATTTGATCGTTTCGGTCGATGCAGCAGAGAAGCTGGTGCCGAGCCTGGAGTCGGAAGATCTGACAGAACGTGCGGCGGCCCTCGCTGCGTTGGTGGGGCTGCAGCCCCTTCCGGCGGCGGTGCAGCGAGCGCTGCAAAAAATCGAGGATCCTCAGCTGCAGGATGCCGTGGCGCGGGCGCGGGGAGAGGCCTTTGTCTCTCGGCAGAGACCCGGTGCTACGGAGACGGATGCGTGGCTGCGTCATTTGGATGGATTGGCCGGTGAACCCAGCATCGAACGTGGGCGCGAGGTGTTCATGACGTCCCGCTTAGGCGCTTGTTCACGCTGTCATGAGGCCGAAGGATTGGGGGAACCTTGGGGTCCCGATCTCGCTGCGGACAGTCGCGAGTCCAATGCCTGGCGCAACTTGCTCCACGCCATGTTGCAGCCTAGCGCGGAGGTGGCTGTGGAGTTTGCTGCCTACCAGATGCTAACGGCGGATCGCCAGATTCACCTGCTGATGCCCGTCGCGGTGGCGGGGGGGCGGCACCGATTTCTGAACCCCGAGGGCCGCCTGGCGGCGTTGCAAGAGGGCACGCTGGTGCAGCGAGTGCGGGCGCAAAAGTCGCTCATGCCTGCGGGCCTGGTGGATCGACTCACCGATCAAGAGGTGCGAGATTTGCTCGCCTATCTGACATCGCTCAAAAAGCCCTGAAAACAGCGCTCACTTCAGGGCAAAATTGCCCGTCGGGTACCGCTCGAGTTGCCCTGAGCCCGCTGCACTTCCTCGATGGTGTGCCACTCTTCTTTGGAGATGTTCTTGAGGCGCGCACGGGCTGGCGCGGTGATGCCGATCACAAAAAGCACCACAAAGGCCACCAGGAAAATCATCGCAATCACAATCCCGTAGCGCTTGAGCGTCTCGTCGATCACTTTGTTTCGGTTCACGGAGAACATTTCCGACTTCGAGAACATCGATTGAAAAAGACGCCTCCAGCCACGAGGCTCCCGGGCGATGCTGAAGGCCCAAATAAAGAGGGCAAACAGGATCAGACAGGCGATTTGAAAGGGCAGGGGAAATCGATCTTCCATGCGGGCAGGAAACTCAAAAGGACGGATTGGTCAAAGTGACGCAACTCCCCTCACTCTATGACGGTGCCTCGGATTTGTGCAACACTTTCGTCGGAGATCGACGGTGAACCTCAATATTTCGGCACTTTGGGATCGATCCGATCGGACCAGGCGAGGATGCCGCCTTCGACGTTATGCACGTCCTCAAAGCCCTGCTCCATCAGGTGTTGCACGGCTTTGGCACTGCGTCCTCCGGCCTTGCAGTGGACGACGATGCGCTGTCCTCGCGGCAGCTCGTGATGGCGATGCGGGATCTGAGAGAGCGGGATCAGATTGGATCCCTCAATGCGTGCCGTCGCATGCTCGTCAGGTTCGCGTACGTCCAGCAGGTAGATTTCCGCTCCCTGAGCGCGCAGGGACTGGAGTTCCTCGACGGTGATGGTGGGGATTTGAGGCGATGTCATAGCGTTGGATTGAAAAGAAGGTACGCCACAGAAGCCTTCGTAGTCGATGGGTTCCGTGATGCTGGGATGAGGGCCACAGACGGGGCACTCGGGATCGCGCCGCAGGTTGAAGGTGCGAAAACGCAGCGTCAGGGCATCGACATGCAGCAGGCGACCGATCAGTGGCTGGCCGATGCCGGTGAGCAGCTTGATCGCCTCCAGCGCCTGCCAGGTGCCGATCATGCCCGGCAGGACGCCGAGCACGCCGCCCTCGGCGCAGGTCGGCACCAGACCGGGAGCGGGAGGCGTCGGAGCCATGCAGCGGTAGCAGGGACCTCCTAGATGCGGGGCAAAGACGGACACCTGGCCTTCGAAGCGCAGGATCGACCCATACACATTCGGGATGCCCAGCCACACCGCCACATCGTTGCTGAGGTAGCGGGTGGGAAAGTTATCAGTGCCATCGATGATGAGATCGTAACCGCTGGCCAGCTCGCGGGCATTGGCTGCCGTGAAGGGCTCCGAGTGCAGGTGCAGCTGGAGCGCGGGATTCATCGCCCGCAGACGCTCCGCCGCCGCTTCGAGCTTGGGTCGGCCCACCTGCGTGCTGTCAAAGAGGATCTGCCGCTGGAGATTGGAAACATCCACCGTATCAGGATCCACCAGCCCCAGCGTCCCGATGCCCGCTGCCGTAAGGTACAGACTGATGGGCGAGCCCAATCCTCCCGCTCCGATGCACAGCACGCGCGCCGCTTTCAGCCGCTGCTGCGCTTCCCGGCCAAACTCCGGGATCGTCAGATGCCGCGCGTACCGCTGCAAATCATCCGGCGTGAGGTCGGGCAGGGGATCGTCCATCGGGGGGGCAAATGTCAGCGGAGTTCTTCCAGCAGGACCTGATTCAATCGCGCTCCCGCGATGAAGTTGGCGATGGGGAAATTCTCGTTGGGCGCGTGGGCTTGGCAATCCGGCAGCGCCAACCCCAGCAGCAGCGTGTCTGCCCCGAGGGCTTCTTTGAAAGCCTGCACGATGGGGATGCTGCCACCCTCCCGGATCAGGGCCACCTGCCCTCCGAACGTCTTCTCCAAAGCTCGTTGAGCAGCCCGGCCAAGGTCCGAATGCGGGTCCATCAGGTAGGCGCTGCCCGTGTGGCCTTTGCGAATCTCCAAACGCACGGCAGGCGGCAGCTGCTTCTCCAGGTAGGCCGCAGCGAGGTCGAGGATTTGATCCGGATCCTGATCGGGAACCAAGCGAAACGACAGCTTCAAAAAGGCCTCCTTACCAATCACCGTCTTCGATCCCTCTCCCTGATAACCCCCACCGATTCCGTTGACCTCCGCTGTCGGACGCGCCCAGCGCCGCTCGCGCTCCGTGTAGCCCGGCTCGCCAAAGAGTTGTGGCGCGCCCGTCAGCTCCAGCGTCTCATCTGCGCCGTCTCCCAGCTCCGCCCAGGCCTTCCGCTCCCATTCCGCCAGGGGCTTCACCGCCTCGTAAAATCCCGGGATCAAAACCCGCCCTTCCGCATCGTGCAGACTCGCCGCCAATCGTCCCACCATCGTGCAAGGATTCGCCACCGCACCGCCGAAGATCCCAGAGTGCAGATCGATCGTCGGCCCCCGCACGATCGCCTCCAGGCAGGCAATGCCGCGCAGTCCATAGGTGAACGTGCCCACTCCCTCAGCCACCATACCCGTGTCCGAGATCGCCACCACATCGCAGGCCAGCAGATCGCGATGCGCCTCCAGAAAGGGTTTCAAATTCGGACTGCCGATTTCCTCTTCGCCCTCGAACAAAATCGTCAGATTCACCGGCAGTTCAGCCTGCGCCGCCAGCGTCTCACTCAGACCCTGAACATGGGCCATCAGCTGGCCCTTGTTGTCCGTGGCTCCACGACAAAAAATGCGTCCCTCTTGGATCGTCGGTTCAAACGCCGGAGTCCGCCACTCGTTCAGCGGCTCCGCAGGTTGCACGTCGTAGTGACCGTAGAGCAGGACCGTGCGGCGACCAGGGCGGTGCGCGTTTTTCGCCACCAAAATCGGGTGCCCCGGCGTCTCATGCAACTCCGCCTGCAGACCGAGCCCCGTGAGGTGCGCCCGCAACCACTCCGCGCAGGCACGGGTGTCGCCATCGTGGCGGGAGTCCGTCGAGACGCTGGGAAATCGCAGCAACGTCAACAGGTGATCGAGACCAGGAACATTCATAAGATTGGAAAAAGAGTGCCGAACTAGGAGACGCGTGTCCACGGCGCGGACCGGCCTTGATTGAGTTGTTGCCAGTTGGACCACGCCATCATGCCCATAAAAATCGCACCAAAAAGGCTGCCAAAAAGCAGAAACAAAGCTGCTCCCGCAGCGATCGCCAGCACCATGCTGATCGTCAGCGTCGTGCGAATCCTCGCCGGACCCAGCGCCGCCTCCAGGATGCGCCCACCGTCCATGGGCACGATGGGGATCAAATTAAACACCCCCCAAAACAGGCTCACGCCGACAAAAAACGTCACCCACGCCCGCAGCCACTCCGACTCAATCCCAAAAGCCCGCGCCACCAAATGCACCAGCAGCGCTGCACCGATCTCCAGTCCGGGTCCCGCCGCAGAGATGGCGATTTGCCGACCTCGCGTGCGAGCCAAGCTCTGGCTCATCGCCACGCCACCAAATGCATACAGCACAATGCGCACCGCCCCCTCCCCATAGCGCCGCATCGTGAGTGCGTGACCCAGTTCATGAATCAACACCGAGGCAAACGCCGCCGTCACCCACAGCATCACATCCCGCCAATCTTCCGCTGAGGTCGCCGAAAACCCACCTCCAAACATCGCCATGGTGAGCCAGAAAAACGGCTGCACCTCCACCGGAAAACCAAGAAAACGAAATCGAAGCATGGGGAAAGCTCATCATTAGAGCGAAATCCCCTCACGTCAAAGCCCAGCTCAGAACAGCAAATCCGGCAGCGTAATGAGGGCGACTCGCCCTCATGGGTGGGCTGGGGAAAGCGCCCCGCTGCACCCTTCATCAAACCCTCACTGCCAAGGCACGCTCCCCGCCCGCTGGATCTCCGCCTGCAGAGCCGCCCGCATTTCGTTGAAGATCTTCGGCGCTTTTTTGGATGCCTCATGCTCCTCCAGGGGATCCTCCGAAACGTGGTAAAGCTCCAGCGCCTGAGTCGGCAAATCATGCACCAGCTTCCAGTCTCCACGTCGCAGCGCCTCAATCGTCAGACCAAAATACGCCGCACCACCCTCCCGCCGGATGAAATAGTGATCCCGCTCCGGCAGGCTCTTTTCTTTGCCCGTCAGCACCCCACGCAGACTCACTCCGTTCATCGTCTCAGGCGTCTTCACGTCCGCGATGTCACACAGCGTCGCCGCAATGTCCATCGTCAATGCCGAGGCCGCACAGTGGCTTCCCGGCTCGATCTGCCCCGGCCACCGCGCCGCAAACGCCACCCGCAACCCCCCATCGTACATGTGCTGTTTGCCGCTGCGGTAGGGACCGTTGTTCGCTTCGTAATTCAACACCCCACCATTGTCGCTGGTAAAAATCACCACCGTGTTTTCCGTCAATCCCGTCTCATCCAGCGTGTCCAGCACCTGCCCGATCCCCGCGTCCAGATGCTCGATCAGCGCCACCAGTTTCGAGCGCACCTCCGACATCCCCGGTTCCCGCGCCCGCACCTTCTCCAGCCACTCCGGCGGCGGCTGGATCGGATCATGCGGCGCGTTGTAGGCCAGGTAGAGGAAAAACGGCTGCCCTTGACGTGCCGGTTCCGCCCGCTGCTTGAGGTAATCGCAGGCCCACTCCGTGAACAAATCCGTCGCGTGACCTTTCGGATCGATCACCTCTCGATCCCGCCGCATGAAGTTGTGGCCATTGCGCAGGTGTGTCCAGTAGTCGTCCATCATATCCCCCAAAAATCCGTGGAAATGGTCGAACCCGCGATCCAGTGGCGTGTCGGGTGATTTCAATCCCAAATGCCATTTGCCCACGATCGCCGAATGATAGCCCGCCCCCTGCAGCAGCTTCGGCAGCAGCACCGCATCATCCGCCAGATTCCCCCAGGAATTCTCCGCCCGATCCCGGATCACCCCCGGCACCCCTACCCGATCCGGATAGCGCCCCGTCAACAACGCAGCGCGTGAGGGTGAGCATACCGGACAGTTGGCAAAGAAGTTGTCCATCGCCGTCCCCTCCTTGAACAGTCGATCCATATGAGGCGTGCGAATGTCCGGCGTACCAAAAGCCGAGTAATCTCCCCGCCCCAAATCGTCTGCCAAAATCACCACGAAATTGGGTGGTGACGCAGCTTCAACCGACAGCAGGGAGACTAAAACAGCGAGGGACAGCAAACAAAACTTCATGAGATCACCCAAAACGTCCCCACCCCCAGCCATCTTCCCACCCATCGATCTCACCGTCGCACAATGCCGCGACGAGCAACCCGTATTGAGGACGACTCGTCCTCAATCTCACGCCGTCAGGCCATCCCACGAAAAAATCGCCCGGGTGTGACTGGCGAATGAGCAGCCCTGTA
>JAGRPD010000033.1:0-1943 GCA_020439875.1 Verrucomicrobiales bacterium | reverse complement strand
TGTCGCAAGCGAATGAGCAGCCCTGTAGCGGCAGTCTATGACTGTCGCAAGCGAATGACCAGCGCGGAGCCCCTTGAGGAAAATCTGTCATCCATCTGCGGTCATCCCAATCGCCCTCCTTGAGAAACCCATCGGGACTCGTTAGACCACGCCCGCTCCAACGGCTGTAGCACGATCTCGCAAGGCATTGGGGCCGTATTGGAGAAAGCGATAGGCAAGGGTGTAAGCCAGAGTGACCACCGGGAGGGCAAATACCAGTCCGACGAGCAACGCGATCACACCCGCCAGAATGATGAGCATGCTCAAGAGCATGAGACCGAAGATCGGCAGAGCATTGTTGGTGGTGATTTGCCAACTGTACTTCAGCGCTTCCACCGGACCCAGATTGCGATCCACGATCGCCGTCATGAAAAAGCTCAGGCGGATGGCGAGATAGATGCCAGGCACGATCAAAAGGATGAAGCCGACCGCGATGATGAGGTAAACAAGCAGACTTGCTCCAATGATGGAGAGGATTTTCCCGGTTTGCCCAAAAAGATCCCCGATGGAGGCCTCTCCGCCTGAGGAAACATTCAAAGCCGCCCGGGTGAGACCAGCGCCGATCACGATCGAGATCAGCGCGTTGACAATCTTGATTAGAATCAGGGAAGGAGGAAGTTCACCGCGCTCCATCGCCGTTCCGCCGACGAGACCTTCCACCAGTCCGAGGACGAAGTAGATCACGAGATAAACAATGCCAATCAAGAGCAGCGTCCCAAAATGCCGCTTGGTCAGCTCCACCGCCCGGCGCAGGCAATCCATGACCTCGAGCTGCATCGATCCCGGCGTGATTTCCCCGAGATCACCGACTGGAGCCAGGAGGTTTTCCGGCGCGGTGATCGGAGCGGCATACGGGTTGAAGCCAGGTTCAGCGGTGCCGACGCCTGCCGGGGCGCTGGGGCTTGCGATGAGAGCTTCGACCTGAGCGGGAGCCTGCCAATTGGCCATGCCTTCCGTCCACACCAGGTCGGAGTGGAGGTTCACTTCGCCATGGGCGATGAGGCGTTTCAACTCATCCGTCGCAACGGGTCCCATTTGTGCGCCGCCTTTTGAATAGTACCAAGTTTGCATGGGCAAATCAAATCATCCTGGCTCTGCGAGCACAAGAGATTCGTGAAACAAACTTGCAGCCACACAGGGTCTGCTCAGCCATTTCAACAAAGGTTCCAATCCTTCTGGAGTGATTTGCAGCGCCGCAACGTGACGGATCTCAAGGCGAAACCTTGAATCAGTGATTCGGGATCGACTCCCTCACATGGCGTGCCCAGGCGTGGAAGATGTCGCGGGCGGCGTCGGAGGCTTCGGCGCTGTCGCAACCGGCTTTGACCACGCCACCCTCCGGCAGCCAAGCGGGGGTAAGATGCTCGGCAATGTGCTCCAGGTCGTTGGGACTGAGGTAGGCGCTGCGGGTGACCTCGACCTCGTGACGGTCGGCATGGTAAACGGCGTCAATTTGAGCGAATACCTCGGCGGTTCCACCTTCAATGGCCGTTTGGCCGACGCATTCGGAGAGGGATAGGGTGCGACTCATGTCTTAAAGCGGTGCAGGGATAGCCTCAAAAACAGGAAGGCTCAAGCGGTGGCTTTTCGATGGGAAAGTCTAGCATTTGCAAGGTCAGGTGCTCAGCTGTCAGCGGTTGCTGGTCGGCGTGTCACGGATGCGCCTGGAGTTTGGTTACGATCATCGCAGTCGCCGCGTGTTGAAACGAGTGTGGACAGGAGCAGACAGCGGAAGTGGGGTGACATGGATCTTGCAAAGCGACACGCGTTTTGTGTATCATGGCTGGAACATGTTCGCCGAGATTGAGCCGAGCCGAGGGACGGAGGCGAGACAGCCAGCCGACGCAGGAGGCTGCCCCGCAGGGGTGAGGCAGCGGGGGGAGCTGCCGAAGCAACATCAACCA
>JAGRPD010000452.1 GCA_020439875.1 Verrucomicrobiales bacterium | reverse complement strand
TTGGCTTTTCAGCTGCACCTGCTCCTACCCCCACCCCAGCGGTCAAGGCGCGCTGCTACAGCCCGCCTCTGCCTGCCTCCGTAGCCGCGTTGGTCACAACGTGGCCCTCCGGCTCCCAGGTGATCCCTCGCCTTTCAGCGGCACCTGCTCCTACCCCCACCCCACAGCGGTCACTGCCCGCTGCTACAGCCCCCACCCCGGCGGTCAATGCCCGCTGCCACAGTCCGCCGCCGCAGCGCTTCCCAGCCACCCCATGCATCCACAGGCTCAATGAATCCGAATCGGGGGCGGCACGCGGTCCACTTCCGCCTCCCAATCGGCCAGCTTCGCCTTCAACTCCTTCACCTTGTCGAGCTGCTCGTAGTAGAGGTCTCGATGTTCGCCGATGTCGGCGCGCAGGTTGAAGAGCATCTCCACCATGTCGTCCTGCACATACTTCCAATCGCCGCATCGAATCGCCTTCATGCGGCGGCGCGTGCGGTCCACCCGCCAGGCCAGCGTGCGCTCCACCTCGGGCTTTTCCCCGCGAAGCATGGGCAGCAGGTCGATGCCGTCATACGGCGGGTCCTGCGGCAGCGGCACACCCGCTGCGGCGAGGATGGTGGCCGTCAGATCCATCGTGATCCCCACCTGTGACGACACCTTACCCTGCGGCAAGCCCTCCGGCCAGCGCAGCAGGCAGGGCACGCGGATGCCGCCCTCCCACAGAGTCGTCTTGTGATTGAACAGCGGGCGGTTGTCGGAGAAGCGCTCGCCGCCGTTGTCGTTGGTGAAAATAAGCAGCGTGTTGTCGAGTTCGCCCGATTTCTCCAACGCGGCCAGCATGTCACCCACGCCCTGGTCGATGCGCTCCAGCATCTTCGCGTAACCCGTGCGGGTGCCGTCGTTTTTGTTCTCGGCCGTGTAGTACTGCGAAGGATCGTCCGGCACTTGGTAGGGATGGTGCACCGCGTTGTAGGGCACGTAGATGAAGAACGGTCCGCCTGCGGCATGCTCGTTGATGAAGCCCACCGTGCGCTGGTTGATCAGGTCGGTGATGTAGCCTTCCGCCGTCGTCATCTCCATGCCCTCGTAGAGCTGCTTCATGCCGTCGATGTAGTGGTAGCGGTAGTAGTCGCACTGGCCGCCGATGATGCCGAAGTACTCGTCGAACCCATGCTTCAAAGGATTGTGCTCCGGCTTGAATCCCATGTGCCACTTGCCGTAGCAGGCCGTGGCGTAGCCGTGCGATTTCAACTGCAGCGCAATCGAGGTCGGATCCGGCATCAAGCCCATCGTGAAGCGCTCGGACACCTCGATCAGCTCACCATTGACCCGCTTCTCTTCCTCCGAGGTCAGACCAATCGCCCACTCAATGCCGGTGCGCTGCTGCCAGCGACCCGTCAGAAACGCGACCCGCGTCGGCGAGCACACCGGCGCGTTCGCATAGAAGTCGGTCATCTTCACCCCCTCCGCCGCGATGCGATCAATGTTCGGTGTGTGAATGTCCTTCGACCCCATGCAGCTGAGGTCGGCATAACCCATGTCATCCACCAGCAGCATGATCACGTTCGGCGGCTCAGCGGCAGCCAATGGTCCACCCAGGCCGACCATGGCCAGCCAACTCATCATCCATCCTGTCCAGCGTGTTCGATGCATGGAGTCGGTTCTGTCATGAATCCGCCTCCATGGCAAGGTACCAAAAGAGGATCGACAGGAAAGGCCTTGTCTCCAACTCACACAGACCTTACTTATTCCTACGGCGCGCTATGAACGAAAATCCTTACCAGCCACCCAAATCCGACCCCGCTGTTTCCAAAACCGAGGATCCAGATGAGGGCTATTGGAGCAAGCCGTCGCTCTTGGATCAATGGTCGGCAATCGGCATTCGGGGCAAAATGCGGTGGGTGGGTGGAATGTTTCTCGCTCTCAATGGCATCGGATTGTTGTTCGGCGTGGTTTGGCTCAAGTTGTTGGGAATCGGGGCTGCTCTCTTCCTGTTGGGGTTCTTGCTGCCCAGCTCCATCGATGACTAAGTACCACCCTACGCGAGTTCGCTGGAGTCCATTCGGTTTGTCCATAGTGGTGGATTTAAAATGCCGGGGGCGAGGAAAGGCACCAAAGTGGCGGCAACCGTCCCGGTTGCCGCGCCGATCCAACTGCGATCAAGATGCTCGCACCACTTTAACAGAAGCTCACTCACCGCGCGACGCCCGCCACAAAACGGAGATCACCTTCCCCGTGATTTTCTGCGCTGGAATCAACAAGACTTCTTCGCCGCCCGACCGCTCGATCTCATAGCCTTCGCTGTTTGCGCCCTTCACCCGTCCCGTGCGATGCGGATATTCTGGGTCGGAAAACACCACCAAGTCTCCGGGGCTCAAGGGAGCCCGCAGCTTCCACACCAGCACATAGCTACCCTGCGGCACCTCGGGCTTCACTGCATGGGTTGACACCACAAAATCGTCCAGCACAAAGGACCGAACAAATAAGGCGATTGGGATGGCCAGAATCATCGAGTTGAAC
>JAGRPD010000451.1 GCA_020439875.1 Verrucomicrobiales bacterium | reverse complement strand
GCGCATCCAGCACCACCACCTTGCATCCGGTGCGGAATCCGGGATCGATGGCCAGCATCCGCTTTTGGCCCAGCGGAGAGGCCAGCAGCAGCTCGCGGAGATTGTCGGCAAAGACGCGAATGGCCTCAGCATCGGCGCTTTTTTTCGACTCCAGCCGCGCCTCGGTCTCCATCGAGGAGCTGAGCAGCCGCTTGTAGGAATCCTCCACCGCCAGCCGCATCTGCTCCGCACAGCGTGTGCCGCCGACTGGTACAAACCGGCGCTCCAGCAACCGCAATGCCTCCGCCTCGGGGGCCGCGATGCGCATGATGAGCAGCCCTTCTTTTTCACCCCGACGAATCGCCAGCAGACGGTGGGAGGGGATGCTCTTGAGGGGTTCACTCCACTCAAAGTAGTCGCGGAATTTCTGCGCCGCCTCATCCGTCTCCTTGCCAAACATCACCTTCGAACTGACGACGCCTTCCTCAGCAAACAAACGCCGCAACGTCGCCCGCGCCGTGGCATCATCACTGATCCGCTCCGCCAAAACATCCCGCGCGCCGGCCAGCGCCGCTGCGGCATCCGGCACTTCTTTTTCCGCATCCACGTAGGTGGCCGCCTCGGCTTCGGGATCGGCCGCACGATCCTCCAGATGCGCCTCGATGAAATCCGCCAGCGGCTCCAGGCCACGCTCCTTGGCGATCGTCGCCCGCGTGCGTCGCTTGGGCCGATAGGGGGCAAACAGATCCTCCAGCACCGTCAGCGTATCGGCCCGTTCGATCTTGGCCTTCAATTCCACGCTGAGGAGATTGCGTTCTTCGAGCGATTTCAAAATGGATCCGCGTCGGCTATCCACCGCCACCAGTTGCTCCATCCGATCTCTCACCTTCGTGATCGCCACCTCATCCATCTCCCCCGTCGCCTCCTTCCGATAACGCGCGATGAAGGGCACGGTGGCACCGTCCGCAATCAGACGAGCGGTGGCCGCCACCTGCATGGGGCGCAGTTTCAGTTCACTGGCGATGCGTTCGACGTGGGCAATGTTGGGCAGATTTTCCATGGGGCTAGTGAGGGACAAAAGGCTCTTCGAGAGCCCCCCGAGTTACCCAGACAATGCCCGGCCCTCAACCCCGAATCCCCATCGCCCTCAAACTTTTCAGGAAAGCCTTTCTTGACAGCTCCCGCGCCGCCGCCGCAGCCCCCAGGCCAAGCCACCGATTGCCACCAAAACGGCTCCGCCCGGCTCCGGCACCGGCAGTGCTGTGATGGCTTTGATCGCATCCGCGTTGGCTGCGATGCTGGAGAAGTACAGGTTCGAAGGCTTGTCCTTTGAACTGTCCGACACCAGCGTCCAGCCACTCGAGTCCATCCCCTCATACAGGCCGCCACGGTCAAACAGGCTGGCCATGAACTCACTGCCATCGTTCTCCGTGTCGTTGGTGTCGAACAGGCCATCCACCCCGTAGTTCACCCCCGCCAGCTTCCATACCCCGCCCTCTAGCGCGAAGAGCCCCCCACCCGAGTCTCCCGCCGACATTCCCGCCTCTTCCGTGGTGCCGGGGCTATTGTCAAAGGATGCAACCAACACCGTGCCCGCTCCGCTGCCCGATAGGCCATTGATCGTATTCGTCCCCCAGCGCGCCACGCCATCTCCGCCCGTGTGCTTGTAGCCCTTCAAGGTCGAATTGACAAAAACCGCGTCTCCTCGCACCCCACCCCGCCCCGTCATCACCACCTCACTCCCCGTCGCCGTCCCGGTGTAAAGCTCGGCCCACTGCGAAAAGGTGCCCGTAATCTGGTAAACCCGCAAATCACTGCCCGGGATGTCCCAGTAGCCGATGCCACCATTGACGGTTTGATCGACCGTGTAGTTGATCGTTGGCCCACCGCTGAACACGCTGTCCGAGGAGAACGTGGATCCCTGAACGCCGATGTGCGCCGCCGTGATAAAGTGATTCGCACTGATCGCCGTTCCAAGAAAGCCACCGTAATATCCCAAATACTGCCAACCCGAGTCCTCCCAGAGCCCCGTGGGAGCGGAGGTGTTGTGCGCCGCATCGCCGTAGTCCGCAAACAGCACCGCCTGGCTGCTGTCCGGCCAAGCCAGAACACCAGCGAGAGCGACAGCAGAAATCCAGCGCAGACGGAGGGCACCCGAATTCAACACGGGAACAATTTAAACCATTTATTTTATATTTTCCATAATTTAGTGCTGCAAAGACGTG
>JAGRPD010000450.1 GCA_020439875.1 Verrucomicrobiales bacterium | reverse complement strand
ACCGCTTTTCTTGAGGCAGGCAAAAACCAGGACGCCGCCTATGTCGCGGAACGGATCCTGACTCCCGACGAGCTGAGGGCCTATGTGGACGATCACTTCACCCTGGCAGAGGCTGAAAAATCCGCCGACGCCCCGGAGAGCGTGGACCCTTGGGACGAGATGTCCTCGACACTTCGCTGGCGTTGGCTCCTGGGACGACGATTGATGCGGGCGCGGCGCTACCAGGAGGCGCTGCCGTACCTGCCTTCAACCGTCCGATCGAAGGCTCAATCCTACCAACAAGCTTTGGAGCAGGCGCAGGATCCCTCACGCCCACGAGTCGAACGAGCTCGATCCTGGTTTGAGGCAGCCTGGCGGGTTCGTCATCATGGTTTTGAAATGATGGCCACCGAGGTGGAACCAGACGCCTTTTGCTGGTCGGGAAGTTTCGAGATCTCCTCGATTGCGACGGACCGCGCACGAGGTTACTGGCAGCCATGGAGTTGGAAAAGTGAAGCACCTCCAAAACCTCAACCTCTGGTGACTCGGGTCACCTCCGACGAGCGCTCGCGTCTTGAGTGGAGTCACCTTCGCCACGAGAAGCGATTCCAATACCGCTACCTCGCTGCCGATCACGCCTGGCAGGCCTCGCGCCTTTTGCCCGCCCAAAGCGAGGAGTTGGCCGATGTCCTCAACACCGCCGGCTCCTGGCTCAAAGTGCGAGATCCCAGCGCTGCAGACCGCTTTTATCAAGCCCTCGAAAGCCGCGCAGGAAAAACCGCTCTCGGAGAGCAAGTGACGGCCAGGCACTGGTTTGTGGAGCAGACCGGTCCCTGGAGCACCGCGTTGCAGCACCTCCAATAGGCCCAACTTCAAACTACCCAAATAAAGGGATTGGCAGGGGGCGGTGAATTTTGTTAGTGTCCTCTTCCGGCGGCAACACCGCTCCCGATTGCCATGAATACCGGACTCATTATTCGCGTTTGCCTGATCGGCATCGTCGTCATGCTGCTGATGGCAGCTTGGCATTTCGTCAAAGACATGAACGAGGGGATGCAGCTGGGCTTTTGGATCCTGGTGGGCATCGCCGGTGGGATCTGGGCCATCAAGGTGGTGATCCCCTGGTTCGGAGACATGATGGGCTCCTTCCTCTACACCTCCAGCGAGGAAGCCGAAGTCGATGATGGCATGAAGGCGGCCGCCAAAATGGCCCAGGGAGACTACGAAGCGGCCATCGAGGAGTATGAAAAACTGGCCCGGGAAAATCCGATGGATTGCCATCCGGTGGCGGAGATTGCTAAAATCTACTCGGAGCGATTTCACGATCATCCCAAGGCATTGCAAGTCCTGCGCAAGCATTTGGAAAGCCGCGAGTGGCCGGTGGATGACGCCGCCTTTCTGATGTTCCGCATCGCTGATATCTACGCCGATCGATTGCACGACTACGACACCGCTCACGACATCCTGGAGGAAATCATCGCCAACTTTCCCAACACCCGCCACAGCGCCAACGCTCACCATCGCCTCAACGAGGTGGATCAAGCCAAGTTCAAGGAGGTGATGGAGCAACGCTTGAAGGCGGGCAACCCCTGAGTGGCACCCCTGTTCGAGGCTGGGTGCTATGTCCACCGCTGCACTTGGCCCGCCACCCACCAGCAAGGGGAGCTGGCGGACTGCGGCGGAACAGTGGCCGTTGGGGATTTGCGCCATCGCTGCCGTCGTCGGCATCCTGCTTGCAGATCGGCTGGTGATCCAGGGCCATCTCACGTGGGTGGGTATCGCCCCCTGTCTGTTCGCGGTGGCGCTGATGGCGGGGATCGCGGCCGGAAGGGTGCCACCGGGCAACCGCCGAACCTGGGTCTTGGCCCTGGCGGCAGGGTGTGGATGGGCCGGACTGCACGCGCACACCATCCAGCCGCTCTGGTTTCATCCCGTGCGGGCGCAGCTGCAGCCTCATGAAGAAGTCCGGGCAGAGGCCGAGGTCGAGATCGCCTGGCCCGACCGCCGCGGCAGTCAGCGGGCTCAAATCACCGTTCCGTCCCGCGAGATTCGACGGCTGGATCCAAACGAGACGCTTCCGGGCGGCGGCCTCATGCTGCGCCTCCCTGGTGCCCATGTGCCTGAGGAGGCGGGTTGGTACGAGGTGCGGGGCGTTTTGCGACGGCCCCAGCCCATGGCCAATCCCGGTGCGATGGATCCAGATGTCCGGGCGCTGCGGGCAGGCGTGGTGGCGGAGATGTCGGTGGATGAAATCCGCCCGCTCGAGTCGAGTCTGGCCGCGAGGTTGCAGGGCGCGTTGCGGCGCTGGGCCGAGCGTTCGCGATGGGCGGTGAGGGATCGACTCGCCCTCGGGGTGTCGGATCAGCCCGAGGCGCAGGCGGTGGTGGCAGCGGTGGCCTTGGGAGCCTCCGATCAGACTGACGCGGAGGTTCAGGAGGCCTTCCGCCGCAGCGGCACCCTGCATGTCTTTGCGGTGAGCGGACTTCACGTGGGCCTCGTCAGCTTCATTTTATGGTCGCTGCTGCGTTGGACAGGCTGTGGGCGGAGGTCCCTCGTTCTTTTGGTGCTGCCTCTGGTCCTGGCCTACGCTTTCATCACGGGGTGGCGACCTTCCGCAGCACGCGCGGGTCTGATGCTGGCGCTCATTTTTGCGGCGATTTTGACGGGCCGCCAAAACTCGCTGCTCAACAGCCTGGGAGCTGCGGCGCTGCTGCTGCTGGTTGGCGATACGGAGCAGCTTTTTCAACCGGGTTTCCAACTCTCCTTCGTGGTGCTGCTGGCCATCGCCCTGCTGGCTCCGCGTTTCCAAGAAGCCTTCCGTCCGTGGACCGAGCTGGACGCCTTTTTACCTCCTGCCTTGGCGAACCGAACGCAGCGGATGGGGCGGACGATTCGGCGATTCATTGCCGGTCTTTTTTGCGTCTCCACGGCCGCCTGGTTGGGCAGTCTGCCTTTGATGCTGTGGCACTTTCAGACTTTCACCCCCTCTGCCTTACTGGCCAATGGACCGCTGGTGCCGATGGCGTTTGTGTGTTTGCTGATGGTGTGCTTGAGCCTGGGACTGAGCCTGCTGCATCTGACGAGTTTGCAGATTTTGGCCAACAAAGCGGCCTGTGGGATGGCCACGGCCATGGTCGCCACGGCAGGTTGGTTTGCCGATGCGCCGGGAGGCAGCCTGCATCTGAGTGGTCAAAAGAGCGAGATGCATCCCGGTCCGTGGCAATGGCAAGCCTTTGCTCTCGGCAGTGGCGCGGAATGCCATCTCCTGCGCGTGGGCGACCACTACTGGCTGCTGGACGCGGCTGATGCCGGTGGCTGGCAAGGCACCGTGTCTCCCGCGATCCGTCAATGGGGCCTGAATCATGTGGACGGTCTGATTTTGAGTCACGGTGACGCGGCTCACGCGGGAGGGGCTCGTTTGGCATTGCCCTCCCTGACTCCCCAAGGCCTCTACTTTCCCGGGCACGAACCCTGGCCTCTTGACAGTCGAAACACGACCTTGCAGCGCCTGCTACGGGATGCAGCGGATGCCGGGGGCCTGCATCCGCTGTGGCGCGGTGATGCCATCGAACTCGGGCGCTTGAATCCCCGCCAAGTGGCACGGGCGGAGGTGCTCTACCCTGGTCCTGATGATCGCCACTCGGTGGCAGATGATCGCGGCCTCGTGCTGCGCTTGGATTTCGGCGGAGTCCGGATCCTGTGGGTGGCGGATGCGGGTTTCATCACCGAGACAACCCTGGTGGAACGCGGGGAGGACCTGCGCAGCGACGTGCTGATTCGCGGTGCTCACGAGTCGGATTTTCACGGTACGGAGCGCTTTCTCAAAGCGGTGTCGGCGCAGGTCATCATCACCACGGATGTGCCGGAATCTCCCGAGCTACGCCTGCCAGCGCGGGTGGAGCGTTTTGCAGCTGACACTCAGACCTTGCTGCTGCGCCAGCCGACAGACGGGGCGATCTCCCTTTATCCAACGGACTCGGGGGAACTCGGCGTGGAAACGCATCGCCCGCCGCAGCGCTGGATTTTTCCCCTTCAAAAGCGCGGCACACAAGGTCCCTGACACAAAAAAGCCTCCCTGAAGACCAGGGAGGCTGAAGATTCGCTCGATCAAAGTGGAAGCGATGCCTTACTTCTTGGCGCGGCTGAAGAGGTTGCCTTTGCCGGTCGGGGCTTTCTTCGCGGTCACTTCACCTTGGCGGCTGAGGCTTTGCATGGCCAAGCTGAGCGCAATGCGGTTGCGGGAGGCGAGGACACCGGGGTATTTCTTTTCGAAAGCATTGCGCAAATCTTTGACGGTGAACGGCTCGGCGATGTCGGTGATGACTTCACGCACGGCTGCGGTGACGTTCACGCCACTCTTGGACTTCTTTCTTCCCGCTTTTTTGGCGGCTTTGCGGGCGGCCTTCTTGGCGGCACGCTTTTTGGTCGCCTTGGCCGGAGCGGCGGCGCTTTCAGCCTCCACTTGAACCTTGCGTGGGCGGCCCACTTTGCCCTTGCGTCCGCTGCCAGGGCGGCGACCACGGCGCTTCGGGGCGGCTGTGACAGCTCCGTCAGCGGCTTGTCCCAGCGAGGGAAGAGAGGCAACATCTACTCCATTGGCAGAGAGCAAAGCGTCCAACTGAGCCAGTTGTTGGCGAGCCGAAGCGGCCTGGGTGGCAAAATCGGAGATCAGAGATTGGCGGGCGTTGAGTAGGGTGTCGGCAAAGTCCTTCATTCAGGGTCACTTACATGGGTTGCATTGAGGGATCAAGGGAGTTTTGGAGACGTTGCGACAAATCACAACTGCTATTTTCAGTGATTTTTGTTTTTGGATTGAAAAACCATAAAAACCAGATTAAATTTTTGAAACTTCTATGGACCTCCCGTTTCAATCGTCTCGTTCTGAACTCCTTCAGCAGCTCGAACAACTTTCGATGCATCTGGACGCCACCTCTGACGCCCTAGCGCAGACCCGCGACTGGATGAACCGGCAATTGTCCCACCAAGCCCATCAAATGGATGTGATGCGCCAAGCTCTGCACGCAGCCGCTTCGACGTTGGTGGCCACGCTGCCGCCGGAGTCCATCCCGCCTCTCTCCGCAGCCACAGCTTCCGCAGGCATGCCGCGAGATTATCATCTGGAAAACCTTTTCGCGGCTCCCTCCGCCCAAGGCAGCATCCCAACCACGGCGGAAGGAGCCATCTCGCTCCCGCCAGCTCCAGGAAGCGGCCTCCCCTCTGCTCCGTCCGAGAATCTGCCTGCCGACGCCCTGTCTCAACAGCAGGTCGATCACCTGCTCTTCGAACAGGCCCCCAGTGCCGCCAACTCGGCATCACAAGCGCGTGGTTGGCAGGATGAATCGGCCTCCGCCTTGTCTGCCTTCACCCTCGAACCCAGCGCCGCCGATCTCGAACAAGCGACTTTGGAAGAACTCAATGAGGCGCTGGCACGGGCCTTCGCTCAGATGAGCGGCCGAGTTTCCACCATGGTCTGAGCGGATCTGGCAACGGACTTTGTCACAGCACGCCACGCCGCTGCAGAGACTCCTCCATCGCCTGCTCCACCAACCGAACCGCCAGCTCCTGCGTCAGGTCGTCGAGTTCCTGAATCGCTGCTTTCAGTCGGGATAGCGGCTGGGCGGGATCTTCCAGCAGACGCTTCAGCTCCACCACCGCCTCCTCCAGCGAGGCGCGTTCTTCCGACTCCATGCCGTCGTTGAGCGCTGCCACCGCTGCGGCGACGCTATCCACCATCTCTCGTCCCTTCATCGCTGCCTCCGTCCACTGACGCTCCGTCATGTCGTCCAAAGCGTGGTCCACGGACTCTGCGATCATTTTTTCCACCTCGCCATCGGTGACATCGACGGCCGTACGCTGGATCGTGAGGATGGAATCCACCCCCGTGTGAGTGTCTCGCGCCAGCACCTCCAGCAGACCATCCGCATCGATGGAAAACTGCACCCCCACGCGAGCGCTGCCCTTCGGACCTGGGACAAAGGGCACCTCCACCCGGCCGAGTTCCCAGTTATCCCGCGCCATTTCCCGCTCTCCCTGCAGCACGCGGATCAGCATGCTTTTTTGGTTGGCCACGGGATTGGTAAACATCTCGCCCGCCTTGCAGGGCAGCGTGCTGTTGCGAGGGATCAAGACATTCATCAGACCGCCGTAGGTCTCGATGCCCAAACTCAGCGGCGTCACATCCAGCAGCAGCAGCTGGCGCAGGTCACCCGCCAGCATCCCCGCCTGGATCACCGCGCCCATGGCGATCGCCTCATCCGGGTGGGTCGAGACGTGCGGATCCCGCCCAAACCACTGCGCCACCCGCTGCCGCACCAACGGCATGCGCGTGCTGCCACCGACGAGCACGACCTCATCCAGATCCGCAAAATCCAAGCCCGCATCCGTGAGGGCGCGCTGGCAATGCACCCGCGTGGCATCCACCCACGGACTGGCCAGGCGCTCCAAATCCGCCCGGGTCAAGACCGTCGAGAGACTGTGGATGCCATCGACAAAGGGCAGAGAAATCGGAGCCTCCTCCGCGCTGGAGAGCGCTTTTTTTGCCTCCTCCGCAGCCACCGTCAAGGCCGCCAGCACCGTCTCGGCCTGACTCGCCTCCCAAACCCCGCCCTCAGCCTGGAGCTGCCGCAGCAGATGCCGAGCGATGCGACGATCCAAGTCATCTCCCCCCAGCTGCGTGTTCCCCGCCGTCGCCAGCACTTCAAACACGCCGTCTCGCAACTCCAGGACAGACACATCAAAGGTGCCACCGCCCAGGTCATAGACCGCCACCCGCTGGCGCTCCGACCCTTTTTCCAAACCGTAAGCCAGTGCCGCCGCCGTCGGTTCACTGAGCAACCGCTCCACCTGCAAGCCCGCCTGCACCGCTGCCCGCTGAGTGGCCTCTCGCTGGGGTTCATTAAAAAAAGCCGGCACCGTGATGACCGCCCGATTTAGGGGCTGCTCCATCGCTCTCTCCGCGATGCCTTTCAAATGCCGCAGGATCGCCGCTGAGACATCCACCGCCGTCAAACCCAGCGCCGCCAAATCGTAGGGCGGCTGCCAGTCCGACTCCCCCGTACGCCGCCCCATCAGGCGCTTCACCGACGTCACCACCCGCTCGGGATGCAGGGCGCGCTGGCGCAGAGCTGCGCGACCCACCGTCAAGCTGCCGTCCTCTCCCACCGCCACGGCAGAGGGAGTCAGCCGCTGACCTTCAGCATCGGCCAGCAGGATGGGAAACCCGCTGTCCACCACACCCACGAGGGAATGCGTGGTACCGAGGTCAATGCCGAGGATGGGGCTACTCATAGCGTGAAAAGGACCGCACGCAGCAGCGGCGGTCCTTTCACTTGGAAGCGGACGA
>JAGRPD010000449.1 GCA_020439875.1 Verrucomicrobiales bacterium | reverse complement strand
TTAGACGACGATTGGGACGACGATTTTTTGACACGCGATGCCGAAGCCGCCGAAGTGAGCTGATCGTACCGGGTGCGCCTGGGAGCTGACGAACCACGTTTTGACAAACGTGGCTACGGGGCTGGCCCCATCCTGACCCGGATGATTCTCAAAAACGCGCTTTTAGTTGAGCGTTGCAGGTGGGCAGCCTAACTTTCCCACCATGCTCGAGCTGATCCAACTCTCCCGGCAATCCAACTCAGCCTCCGAAGAACCCGGCATGCTGCAACGCGTGTCGCTGTTTTTCCCCGGAGGGCAAGTCACCGCTCTGGCCGGCGCAGCGGGCTCGGGCAAAAGCCTGCTGCTCAAACTTCTGGCGGGCGATGTGGCGGCCGATCACGGCACCCTCACGCTCGACGGCCAAGACGTGGGTCGCTGCCTGAAGCCTCATCAGTTTGCCTGGGTCGAGTCTCAGCGCGGGGCACTCTACGCCGAACTCACCGTGGAAGAAACGTTGGCCAGCAGCCTCCAACTCCACCGGGCGGACCTCTCCGGCACCGACCTGCCCACTCACATCGAGTCCCTGATCGAAACCATCGGCCTCACCACCGCCGCCAAGAAGTCCGTGAAGGAATTGACCCTGGCTCAGGCTCGTCGGCTGCTGCTCGGCACCGCCTTGGTCTGCGATCCCTCCGTGCTGCTCCTCGACGAATGGCTGCAAGGCCTGGACGCCAAATCCGAGCGCGAACTCCTCGCCACCCTGAAGGCCGTGGCCCGGGCGCGGCGAGATCGCGTCGTCCTCCTCGCCTCCCGCTCGCTCGCTCACACCACCGCCTGCGACTCGGTGGCCCTGCTGCAAGAAGGGGGCGTCATTTTCCATGGACCAGCGCGGGCGCTGCCGCACTACTTCAGCATTCAATCGCTGGAGGAAACCTACGCCCGGCTGGCCATGCGACCCGCCAGCCGCTGGATCGGCTCTTGGTCCCGCCACCGAGATGCCTACTACGAGGCGTTTCAGCTGCGAAATCCCGCCGCCGAGGCCAATCGAGACACCGACTCAAGGGTTCGCCTACCACGACCCGAAGAGGACGAAACCTCCGAGGCACCCGAAGACACGCCTGCAGAAGAGACCTCTCCAGAAGACGTCCCTTCCGTCACGCTGCCGATGAAAAAAAGTCATCCAGCACCCGCCGAAGCGGCCCTGTCTGCTCCCGCGAGCAGCAAAGAAACCTCCTCACGCCCGGCAGCCCCATCGATCTGGCAGCAAACCCTCCACCTGACCCGCCGCCGCTGGACCCTGCTGCGGCGTCGCCGCAAAGAATGGTTGCCCACTTTGGCGACGCTGTTGGGCCTACCGCTCATCGCGCAACTGCTTCTGCGGTCCAATTTGCCCGTCTTGCGAGCCAGCGAGGGCTCCGCCGATCCCGCCCACATCTGGCCCGCCGCTTTCACCGTCTTGGCCATCACCTTCATCCAGGTGCTGATGGTCATTTTTGCCAGCGGCAGATTGGCCGCGCCCGAGATCGCTCAAGATCGCCCCGTCTTTGAGCGGGAGCGTCACACCGGCCTGCGCCCGCTCGCCTGGCTGCTGGCCAAGCTGTTTTTCATCTTCCCGCTCGCCCTGGCACAGGCGTTGTGGTTGGGGCTGTTTTTGCAAATCTTCAGTGGAGGCCTGCCCGGAGCCCTGGGCTGGCGGCTGCTGCTACTTGCCGCCACGGCGCTGGGCTTTTCCTCACTCTGCCTCGGCATCTCCGCCCACTGCCCGCGTCCGGGCCGGGCACGCGGCATCGGCTTCGCGCTGGCCTTCGCTCAGGTCTTGCTAGCGGGAGCGCTGCTGGGTCTGCCCCCTTTCATGGCCCGCCTGATCAATCCGCTGATCACCGCCCACTATGGTTGGTCGGGCATCATGGATAGCCTCTCTGGCCATCCTCTGTTTGAGCCCATGACCCAGCTCACCCCCACCTGGTTTGCCACCCCCCGCTGGGCTTTGATGATGCTGATGCTGCACACCCTCGTGGGCCTCGTCTTCGCACTGCGGGGTCTGCGCCGCCGCTCGCTTTAGTCGCGCTTTTTCATCCACCAAAGGCCCAGCCCATCCGCCACATCCTCGCCCGGTGGTGGGCGATCATCGGGAGCCCCCAGCTTCCGCGCCAGCCAGGCCAGCACAAACGGCAGGTTCACGAAGAAAACGGCCAACACCCAGCTGTTGAGGGGAAACTCCAGCTGCATCACCTCAATGATGATCAGGTGCATCGCGATCAGCGAAACCCCAAAAACCGCCGCATGGACGCGACTGTAAAGCGCCATGAAAGCGAACAGCTCGAAAAACAAACCCGAACCCACCACCACGATGGTGAGGATGGGGTGAGCCGCGATGACGCTGGCATATTCCTCCGCCCGCTCCATCCAGTGCTTTTCCCCCGTGCCCAGGTAGTGCTGCAGACCCAGTTTTTCCACATGCAGAGACATGTTCGGCAGCTGCGTCAGCCAGGACCAGCCAGAGATTTCCAGTTTGGAAATGCCCGCCATCACATAGGTCGAAGCCGCCGCCTGCAACCCCCACCACCAGGCACCCGCCTGCGTCCGCCGATCCGCCCACAGCAGCCTGCGCCCCAGCCCAGGCCGCCGCCCTCGCTCCGAGTACAAACGCCAGAGGTATGCCAAGAAAAAGCCCAGCATCACCATGGAGGCGATCTGCGTACCGTGGTGGATGTTGCCATAACTGCACCGCAGGCCACCCCACGCCGCCATTACCGCCAGCATCCCCCCACAGGAAAGCAACGGCACCACACCCGCGACAAACAACACCGCGCAGACCATCCATACCCGCAGCACCAGATGCTGCGCATCCCAGTCCGTCATCCACGTCAGATCCATGAAGTGCGCCAGCCCCACCGGGATCGATTGGGAAGCCTGACTGATGCCACCAAAAAATCCCGCGTAAATCACCCAGGCAAACATCGCCCGCGCCAACAGCAGCTCCAAACTCCCCAGACGCCATGCCTGCGGCCGCCACAGCGCCAACCAAGCTTGTTTCATCCCCCTCACGACTCACCTCCCGGAGTGAACACCGCCAGCACGGAGTCGGTGCGTTTCACTTCCCCATCCTGCAGCGTCAAATCCGCCCGCCACAGCTTCAGCTCCCGATATGAGCGCGGCTCCGTCGTCTTGGGACTGCGGTTCTCATGATAATGCTGCAGCGCCTTCAGCCCCGCCTGCCGCAGCGCCTCCTCGTCGTTCAAAGCCGGATTCTCCTTCTTCAACTGCTTGTCCCAAGTCTTGACGATTTTTTTGAGTTTCACCGCCGTCTGACCAAACTCCGTCTCGAAAAACAACACGTCATCGGCCTCATCGGTGGTGTAGAGCACGTAAGTTGCCGGTTCCCAGCGGGCGTACATCGGATTGTTGGAAAACGGGTAGTTTTCCTTCACCTTCCACGCCACCAGCACCAGCACCCAACACACCGCAAACCGCGTCAACAAGCCCCAGCCCATGGGTCCCACGCGGGCCCAAGCGGATTGAATAACGCCTCTCTGCATCACCTTTCACCAAGCAAGGAACCGGGCAGTGTCCACCCTTTTTTCCCCATCCCCCTCGACCCACCTGCCCGAGCCAGCGCAGAGCCTCCGGAAAAAAGGCGTTCAACCGTGAAGTGGGGTTCATCCGGAAAGTTGGTGCAGAACCATCCGAGTCAGGATGGTGCCAGCCTCGTAGCCGCGTTTGTCAAAACGTGGTTCATCTGCTCCCAAGCGCACCCATCACCACCAACGCACATCGCCGGCTGCGGCCTCGTGCATCAACCATCGTCGTCTCAATCATCGTCCCACTCGAACCCGTGAGATTTT
>JAGRPD010000448.1:2944-5977 GCA_020439875.1 Verrucomicrobiales bacterium | reverse complement strand
CACTCTCCACTCTCCACCCTCGACTTCCCGTCCCCCAATCTGCTACCCTTCCCTCCATGCCCCTCCACCTCCCCCTTCTCACCATCGCGCTAATCCCCGCGCTGGTCTCCACCGCGCTCGCCGCACCCGACCTCATCCTGCATCACGGCAAAATCGTGACCGTCGATGACGACTTCCGCATCGTTAGCGCCATGGCGGTCACGGGCGAGCGCATCACCGCCGTCGGCAACGATGCCACAATCCTCGCGAGCCAGGACGACCACACCCAAATCATTGATCTCGGTGGCAAGATGGTCCTGCCCGGCTTGATGGACAGCCATTGCCATCCCGTCTCCGCCGCCACGCATGAGTTTGACCATCCCATTCCCGCCATCGACGACATCCCCCATCTGCTCGACTACATTTCCTCCCGCGCCACAGCTCTGCCCGAGGGGAGCTGGATCTACGTGCGTCAGGTTTTCATCACCCGCCTGAAGGAGCAGCGCTACCCCACCCGCGAGGAGCTTGACCGCGTCGCTCCAAAACATCCGGTCAATTTTTCCACTGGTCCCGACTGCATGCTCAACAGCCTCGCGCTGCAACTCAGCGGCATCGACCGCGAATTCCAAATCACCGACGGCCTGTCCGGCGAGCTGGTTCGCGATCCCGCCACCGGCGAGCCCACCGGCCTGCTCCGCGGCCTGAGCCGGTTCGTGAAAATGAAGTCGCCCAACCAATCTCCGTCCGCCGAGCAGCGTCTCGACCTGGTGAAAAAACTCTTCACCGACTACAACAGCGTCGGCTTCACCACCATCGCCGATCGCGGGGCCAGCAAGGGCAACACCGCCATCTACCAGCAGATCCGCGATGCCGGCGACCTCACCGTCCGCCTGCGTCTCTCCCACACCTTTCCCACAGGAAACCTTTGGCCCGCCACCGAAGAAGCCATCGACGAAATCCTGCAGCACCCCCTGCGCCGACCCGACCCCATGCTCCAAATCATCGGCACCAAAGTCTGGCTGGATGGCGGCATGCTCACCGGCAGCGCCTTCATGACCGAGCCCTGGGGCGTGAGCGAAATCTACGGCATCACCGATCCCGACTACCGCGGCGTGCAGCAAATCCCGCGCGACCGGTTGCTCAAGATGGTGCGCAAAGTCGTCGCAGGCGGATTGCAATTCACCGCCCACAGCGTCGGCGATGGCGCGGTGCAGCTCTTGCTCGATGTCTATGAAGAGGTCAGCCGCGAGCAGCCCGACTTTCGCAACACCCGCCCCAGCATCACCCACTGCAATTTCATGCTGCCAGAGAGCATTCAAAAAGCCGCCGAACTCGGCACGGTCATCGACCTCCAGCCCATCTGGTTTCACCTCGACGGCCACACCCTGCTCAAACAATTCGGCATGCAGCGCATGAGCCGTTTCCAACCGCTGCGCGCCCTGCTGGACGCCGGTGTCCCCGTCGGTGGCGGCAGCGATCACATGCAAAAGATCGGCTCCTTCCGCGCCATCAATCCCTACAATCCCTGGCTCGGCATGTGGATCGCCGTCACGCGAAAGTGCCAGTTTCTCAACGAGCCCCTCCACCCCGAGAGCGGCCTCACCCGCCGCGAAGCCATCGAAATGTACACCCGCCACAACGCGCGCGTCCTCTTCCTCGAAAACGAATGCGGCACCCTCGAGCCCGGCAAACGCGCCGACTTCATCCTCACCGGACAAGACGTCCTTGAATGCCCCATCGCCGACCTACCCCACACCCAAGTGCTGGAAACCTGGCTCAACGGAAAGCGCGTTTTCTCCGCCAACTAAATCCCCCTCTCGGAGGTTGGGTGAACCACAACACCGAACCCCTCCTTCAAACCACGAAGGATCACGAATCGAACCATGCATGGGATTTCCTTCGTGTGAACTCGTGTCCATTCGTGGTTCCACTTCCTTCCAACCACCACCAGTTCCCCCATCAACGAAGCATCAAAACCAAGCTTGGCATCCAACCACCCGCGTTTAAATTCCCCGCATGGAACCGCGTCCCGTCATCAACCTCGACGAACCCATCGGCAAGATCGTGGGCAAACGGCGACCGCCTCCACACAACGCGGGTCTGCAGGACACGATCAACCAAGTCTTCGAAGGCCAGCGTCACCGACTCTGGCCACGCGGCGTGTATCGATTCAACAGTCATGAGGAGGCCAATGCATGGAGAATGAAGATGCTCCGTCCGAACAAGACGAACTAACATCCCGCGCTCCCACCGAGCAGGATCTGATTGCTCTTTGCCGCACGCTCAACGCACTCAGCGCGCGTTACATGATCGTAGGCGGCTTTGCCGTGATTTACTCTGGTTACGCCCGAACCACCACCGACCTCGACCTCTTGATGTCGGTCGATCCCGAAAACGAAGCCAAAGTCTATCAAGCCCTCGCCCTCCTCCCCGACCAAGCCGTCCTCGAACTCGAACCGGGCGAAGTCGCCCAATACACCGTCGTGAGGGTGGCCGATGAAATCACCGTCGATCTCATGAAGTCCGCTTCGGGCATCGACTACGAGGAAGCGTCCAAGGACATCGTCATCCGCCGCGTGCAGGATGTGGACATCCCCTTCGCCTCACCCCGCCTGCTCTGGCGCATGAAAAAAAACACCCACCGGGAAAAGGACCTGGCCGACTTGCTCTTCCTCCGCCAGCACTACCCGGAAGTAACGGGAGAGTGACTCAAGGCTGCGCTCCATTTCTCCGGATGAGCATTCGCAGCCCTTCGATTTTGGAGTCGGACAGCCCTTCACACGAACCATCGCCGTAGGCGACAAGCCAACTGCCGCCAAGAGGTCGCGGAGACACAAACAGCACGTTGCCCGGCAAACGGTTGATCGTTCTGCCCCCACCCAAAAAAATCCAGGATTCGGGTGTGCCTTCGCTCTGGCTCCTGAACATGCGTAACTTGTCAAATCCAGCCGCATAGATCGCCTCGGCCTCCGTGCCCCACTTTCGCAAAGCCGCCATATCCTCCGGCAACCTTCCCTCGTGATCGTCAGCAAACAGACGCGTTAGGTAACAGAG
>JAGRPD010000448.1:0-2893 GCA_020439875.1 Verrucomicrobiales bacterium | reverse complement strand
CCCCTCAGCCACGCCACTTGGTGTGCGATGCCAGCCACCGAGATCGCCGAAATCGCGAACAGCCCCATCATCATTGCAGCGCATACGGTCCACTTGGCTTTCCAAGTCACCCCACCTTCAATTCGTCTCATCCACCATCTGGCGAAGGCGTGTCCCGCCGCGACCGCCACACCGATCATGCCCACCCCCGTCGCGATCCGCTGCCATTCCCAGTCCACCTCCTTCAAATTGATCTTCAAAAACTGAAACCATCCAGTCGCCAAATGCCACACCGTCTCCACCAACACCAATCCCATTGGAGTGACCACGGAGCCCAAAAGAATCAGCCCAAGAACCGCACCCACCAAAAGCAAAAACACCCAGGCAAAAATTCGCAACACTTTCTCGGATCGCGGTCTCTTCCGCTTCTCCGCATCTTCGATCTGATCCTCGCTCATTGCCCATCTCCTCCCTTCCACTGCTGCTCCAGCGCCTGCGCCAATTCCGCCGACGTCATCCGCTCCACCCTGCCGTCCGTCCGCAAAACAAAGCGCGCCGGTCCGTAGTCGTCGCCCTCATAGGCCACGATATCGCGACCCTGACCCGGACGCGCCTCCGCCACATAACCAAAGCGCACCCCCTGGGGATGAATGCCTTGCCACAGCGCCGGATCGATTTTCGACAAATCCGGCGAAGCCGCAAGCCGCCCGCCGTTGGCTTTCGCCTCGTTCCAGAGCGCATCCCGCAATTGCTCCAGCGCCCTGCGTCGTCCAAATTCCAACCACTCTGCGGGAGCCTTTTCGGGCGTCGCCAAATGATGCGTGGTCCCGGTTCGCACCCAAGCCCCCGGCGTCAAAAGCTCCCGCGCACCCGCAATCAGCGTCAGCGCCACATTCACAAAGAGGCCTGAAACCACCAGCAACGCCAGCGCATGGCGATACTTCAGCAGCGGCATCCAAGAAACATCCCGCGCCAAAACATTCCACGCCCAGCGCACCCCCAGGGCGCACAACAGAAACGCCACCACGAAAAAGGAAATCGTTTCCAATCGAAAACTCGCCACCTCCGTCAGCGAGTAACTCGTCATGCCCGCCAGCGCGGACCCCGGCGTCACGCCGCAGACCACGATCCATGCCGTCACCCATTTGCGCATGGCCATCATTCTCCACACTCCCCCAATCGCCCGCAAGCTCCCCTTGAAGAATCGCTGCCAAAAATGCCCCCAGGCGGACACCAGCGATGGTTCATCCGGGAAGTGAATACGAAATGGCGTCCGCCTCATCCCGTAGGGATTGCAGCCCTTAGCCAGGGGTCGCAGCGAGAGCGCAGACCCCTGGTGGCGAACGCCTCCAATTCATGAACACGGGTGCATCCTGGCGGGATGCCAGCGGTGTGCTTCTCTGCCTGGCGATGGCCGACCGCTTTCGCCGTGGCGGCAATCCCATCAGGATAACGCGGTGATCTTCCCCAACCAATCTCCCGAATGAACGAGCCAACGGCCCGGCCCGGGACCCTGCGGCATTACTGTTCTTTGCCCTTGGGATTGCGGAAGAACAGCAGGAACACCACCAAGACGCCCGCCGCACCGTAGGCAGGCCAGCGCCAGATCGCCTCCCAATCGTGGCTGAGTCCGTTGACCGGTGTCTCCAGGACGTGCTGGGCCAGCACCTTGCCCGCCAGCAGCGTCCCCACAAAAGCGCCCACACCCCACAGCACAAAGGCGATGAAGCCCTGAGCCGCGCCGCGGATGCGTTCGTTGGCTTCTTCATCGACGTAAAGCTGGCCCGCGATGAACAGGAAGTCGTAGCAGGCACCATGCAGCAGGATCGCTCCAAAAATCAGCGCCGTCTGCGCGGTCCCCGCGCCCACCGATTCTGACAGCAGGAAATACCGCGCCACCCAGCAGGCGATGCCCATGAAGATCGTCGTTTTGTAACCGAACCGCTTCAGGAAAAAGGGCAGCAACAAAAAGAAGATCACGTCCGACACCTGGGCAAAACTGGTCTTCACCAGCATGTTTTCCCATTTCAGTTCGGTCAGGTAGATGCCGAGATTGACGAAGTAAAAATACAGCGGGATGCAGATCAAAAACATGCACAGAATGAAGGCGGCGTAGGATGGCCGCTTCAGCAACTTCAGCGCGTCGAAACCCAAAATCTCGCCTATCGAAACCTCGCCACCTGTCTTCTGCGGCGGCGTGTGCGGCAGCATCAGCGAGAACAAACCAAACACGATTGAGGCCCCTCCCGCCAAGTAGAATTGAATGGGCGACTCCGCGCCATTCAGCGCATTCAGCGCCACCAAACCCGCGATCCAACCCACCGCCGACAGCATTTTCACCCTGGGAAAGTCCGCTTTCGCATCCGCCAGATGATGCAGGGAAAGCGAATTGCCCAGCGCCAGCGTCGGCACATAGAGGGCGCAGTACAAAATCAACATCGGGTAGAACTGCGAAAAGCTTGTCATCTGCGGCAGCACGCACAGCACGGCCCCACCCGTGATCCCAAAAAACGCCAGCAGCTTCTCCGAGGAAAAGTAGCGGTCGGCAATCAACCCGACCAAGAACGGCGAAATCATCGCCCCAATCGCAAACGCCCCGTAGGCCAGACCGATTTGAGCGCCTTCAAACTTCAGCGTGTTGGCCAGGTAGGCCCCCATGCTGACATACCAGGATCCCCAGATGAAATACTGGAGAAACATGAACACCGCGAGACGGATTTTGAGAGTGGATTGGCTCATGGACGGAAGAGACTAGAGATCTCCAACGAGCATGGGAAGCACTTTCCACCCGACCCAAAAGAATCCTCATCCCAATCCTCATCCCAATCCTCGTCCCACTCGTCGTCCCAATCCTCGTCTCACTCGTCGTCCCAATCCTCGTCTCACTCGTCGTCCCAATCCTCGTCCCAATCCT
>JAGRPD010000447.1 GCA_020439875.1 Verrucomicrobiales bacterium | reverse complement strand
ATCACCGGCTGGCCCGGTGGCAAGCCGGATGCGGACGACACCTACCGTCCTGAGCGCGCCAAGCCGTTCCCCAAGCGCTGCCTGGTGCTGAGCCCTGAGCCGCAAGACGCCGTGGTCGGCATGGGAGGCACGCTGGATCGGCTCACCGAGCAGGGGCACGATGTCGTCCTCGCTGCTCTGACCTCCGGCAGCCTGCGGGTGCCGGACTCCGAGGCAGACAAATTTGCCAGCACGCTGGCCGAGCTGGGCGGTCTCTCATCGAACACCGAAGACTGGAAGGAGCAGACCGACTACGCGCGAGAGATGCTGCGCATTTTGGAGGAAAAAGGCGAGTTTGGCGAGGATCCACCCGTGCTGCGGCAACTGAAAGGCCTGGTGCTGCGGGGTGAGTTTCGCGATGCGGCGCACGCTCTGCGATTGACCTCCGAGAAGGTGCGCTTTTTGGATCTGCCGTTTTATGAGCGAGGACGTTACCGGCGATTTCACGCTGCGGAGGAGGACATCGCAGCCGTCGTGGACCTGCTGAACAAGGTGCGGCCCCATCAGATTTACTGCACGGGCGATGCCGCCGATCCGTCCAGCGTGGCGGGGATCAGCTACGGCATTCTCCTCGCCGCTTTGAAACAATGCAGCGCTGAGGACTGGGCCAGCACCTGCTCGCTGTGGAGCTATCGCGGGCGGGAAAAAGCGCTGGAGGCACATGAGATCGACATGGCCGTACCGATGAGCCCGCAGCAGCTGGAGACCAAGGCGCGCGCGCTGACTCGCTTTGGCTCGCTCTCCTCTCTGGAGCAGCACGCGCCCGAGCGCAACCGCGCCCATGCGGCGGAGTACGATGCCCTCGGGCTGGCCGAGTACGAGGCCATCGAGGCCTTTCAGCGGCTCTCTCGACGCTGAAAAAACCGCCGATCAGTGACGCAGCAGGGCGATGATGATGGCCGCCGTCATCATCACGGCACCCAGCAGCCGCAGCCGCAACACCGCCGCGCCCTGCTGATGCTCCCGATTGCCAAACCAGTGCCCCACCCACCACACCGCCAGCACGCTCCAGAGACCGCGAGCGCTGTACACCACGTTCATCGAAGTCGCATCGCCATACACCGCGAGAGAGGTCACCAGGCTCAGGGCCTGGAAGGCGATGAACAGGGAGCCACCGCCCAGCCACGGCCAAGCCGCGCGCGGGATGGCGCGCAGAGGAGCTGAGAACCACGGCACAAAGGTCAGCGACAGCAGCGCGCAGCAGCCAAACATCACCGGCAGGAATCGCCCCGCTCCCCAGGCTGGGCTCCACTTTTGCACCAGCACATCAAACAGCGCGTAGCAAAGCGCCGCCACCAGGGAGAGCGCAATGGTGCGCAGCGCACCGCCATGAGCCTCCGACGAGGCCGCGTGACTGCGCGGGCGGTGGTTCAGCAGCAGGATGGCGGCAAAGGTCAGAAGCGCCGAGACCCAGAGCTGCCAGGGCACGCTCACCCGCAGCAGCAGCACGCTGAGCCAGGCGACGAGGATCGTTTTGGATCCCATCGCGGGAGTGGCCACCGAGACATCACCCGTCTCCAACGCGAGATAGGTGAAGGCCTGCCCGCCGACAAACAACACCGCCACCGCCAGCGGCTCCAGCATGCGATCCCAGTGTATCTCCCCACCGCGCGGCAGCAGCACCGTGAAAACCAGTGCCGCCACCACGTTCGACACAAAGGTGGTGCGCCACACGCCGACCCGAAAATCCGCTGACCGCTTCATCAGCAGCACACCCACCACGTACAGCAGGCTGCTCAAAAATGGAAAAATCAGGTAACCTTTCATGGGGCGGGAGCGGCCAGACCGTGGCGCACGGGATCTGGACTGTCATTTGAAATGAACCGTCCGGGAG
>JAGRPD010000446.1 GCA_020439875.1 Verrucomicrobiales bacterium | reverse complement strand
TCGTCCAGCGACTTAATATTTTTCTTGCGAGTTGAGGCGCATCCTTGAGAGTGCTCCCAAGAATGCGAAACCAACCTCGCCATTTGCGCTCTGCCGTGTCCGGATTACTGGACTCAGGGTCAGGTGTGGGCGGCAGTGGAAGCCGGGCGTTTTCCCTTGAGGATGAGTCCCGTATCGGTGCGCGTTCGACCCGGACGGGGAAGGGGCATCGCTGGGTGGTGGTGGCATGGGTGGGCGATTTTGCGATGGCGGCGCTGGGGTCATTTCTGGCGTATTACCTACGTTTTCATACGGGTTTGAAGCATGTGGGTTTGTTTGAGCCTTTAACCATGAGGCAGTATTTTGGCCACATGGCGTTGGGGAGTTTTTCCATGGTGCTGACTTTGGGTTGGATGGGGCTGTATCAAAAGAACGCGCTGTTGCGGTCGCGCTGGCAGGCGGATCGGATTTTGAAGGCGGTGCTGATGTGGACGGCGGGGTTTTTGTGCGTGACGGTGGCGTTGAAGTTGCAGCCGCCGATTTCCCGGATTTACACGTTGCTCAACGGCGTCTGCGTGTTTCTGCTGCTGGAGGCGTGGCGGGGAGTACTGACGCGGTGGGTGAGGAATCCAGCGACGATGCAGGAGCTGCGGCAGCGGCTGCTGTTTGTGGGATGGAACGAGGATGCGGGGCGGTTGTGGCGGACGCTGGCGGGTGATCCGCACTCGGCGTTGCAGGTAGTGGGGATGTTGGCTGCTGAGGAGGGGGAGGAGGGGCAGTCTCCGAAGCGCTTGGGTGGGCCGAAGGATTTGGAGCGGGTGCTGGAGAGGCATGAGGTGGATGTGGTGGTGGCGGCGGATTTTCGGGGTTTGCAGGAGGATTTGGAGACGCTGGCGGCGGTGTGCGAGCGGGAGTTGGTGCAGTTCAAATTGATCCCGTCCTGCTTCCGGATTTTTGTCTCGGGTTTGCATTTGGAGATGATCGCGGGAACGCCGATCCTGGGGGTGGACCGGATGCCGCTGGATCGCACGTTCAACATGCTGCTGAAACGGGCGACGGACATTGTGGGGGCCACGGTGGGCTTGGTGCTGTCGGCACCGATCATGGCGGTTTTTTGTGCGTTGGTGTGGTTGGAGTCTCGGGGGCCGGTGTTTTATCGGCAGCGTCGGTGTGGGATGATTGGGCAGCCGTTTGAGATTTATAAAATCCGGTCGATGAAGCTGGATGCGGAGAGTGAATCGGGTGCGCGATGGTGCGAGAAGGATGACCCGAGGCGGCTGCGGGTGGGGGCCTTCATGCGGAGGTGGAACATTGATGAGCTGCCGCAGTTCTGGAATGTACTGAAGGGGCAGATGAGTCTGGTGGGGCCGCGCCCGGAGCGGCCGCAATTGATTCAGAGCTTCAAGCACGAGATCCCGCACTACAACGCGCGGCACCATGCGCTGCCGGGGATGACGGGGTGGGCGCAGATCCGGGGGCTGCGGGGGGATACGGATTTGAAGGAGCGGATTCGCTGCGATCTTTGGTACATGGAGAATTGGTCCTGGCTGTTGGACTTGCAGATCATGATGCTGACGTTTGTGAAGCGGGATAACGCCTACTGATTGGCTGGGTGCGATGAGTGCGGACGGGGTGTTTTTCACGGTTTTTACGCCGACGTTCAACCGGGCGCACACGCTGGGGCGGGTGCGGGAGAGTCTGGAGGCGCAGACGTGTGGGGACTTTGAATGGCTGGTGGTGGATGATGGCTCGGAGGATGGTACGGAGGCCTTGATGCGGGGGTGGATGGCGGAGGGGAAGCTGCCACTGCGCTATGTGCGGCAGGTGCATGGCGGGGCGCAGGTGGCGCACAACACCTGCCTGCGTGAGGCGCGGGGTCAGGTGGTGATCAAGCTGGACTCCGACGATGGCTGTGTGCCGCAGGCGCTGGAGCGGTTGAAGACTCTGTGGGAGGAGATTCCGGCGGTGGAGCGGGAGCGGTTTTCGGGGCTGACGGTGCTGTGTGAGGATCAGCAGGGGCAACTGGTGGGGACGCCGTTTCCGTGCAGTCCGCTGGATTGCAGTACGGCGGAGCTGGAGTATCGCTACCGGGTGCGGGGGGAGAAGTGGGGCTTTGTGCGGACGGATCTGCTGAGGCGCTATCCTCTGCCGGAGGATGTGCGGGGCCATTACGTGCCGGAGTCTTTTGTTTGGGCACGGCTGGCACAGGAGTTTCTGACGCGGCACGTGAACGAGCGGCTGCGGATTTACTGGATGGATGCGCCGAGTCTGGTGCATGGGCCGCTGGATCCACGGGTGAACGCGGATGGGCATCGCTTGCTGTTTGAAACGGTGCTGAATCTGGAGGCTCCGTGGGTGCGGGTGGCTCCGCTGCGGCTGCTGCGGGCGGCGGCGCAGTTTGCGCGATTTTCCTGGCTGAGCGGCCAGGGCATGGGGAAGCAATGGCGGGCGCTGCGGCCAGGGCTGCCGCGTTTGCTGTGGGTGGTGGGGCTGCCGGTCGCGGGGGCGCTCAGGCTGCGCGATGCGGTGATGGCGTGGCGGAGGCGAAACTAAGCGCGCAGCAGCTGGGTGAAGGGATTGCCTTCGTTTTGATCGATGCGCTCGGGGCGGCCTTTGTGATTGTAGGTGAGGCGGGTGTGATCGATGCCGAGGAGGTGGAGGATGGTGGCGTGGATGTCATGTACGTGGAGGCGATCCTCCACGGCGTAGAGGCCGAGTTCATCGGTGGCTCCGTAGGTGCGCCCGCCTTGCACGCCGCCGCCGGCCATCCACATGGTGAAGCCGGAGGGGTTGTGGTCGCGGCCATCGCCTTGCTCGCTCATGGGGGTGCGGCCAAATTCGCCACCCCAGATGACGAGGGTTTCATCGAGCATGCCACGGGATTTGAGGTCGGAGAGCAGGCCGGCGATGGGTTTGTCCACGGCGTTGCAGAGGCGGGTGTGGTTGACTTCGATGCCTTTGTGGCTGTCCCACTTGCTGCCGGCACCGCTGTAGAGCTGGACAAAACGGACGCCATTTTCGACGAGGCGACGGGCGAGCAGGCAGTTGCGGCCATAGACGGCGGTGGCTTCATCGTCCATGCCGTAAAGTTTGCGGGTGGCTTCGGTCTCCTGGCTGAGATCGACGGCGACGGGGGCTTCGGCCTGCATTTGATAGGCGAGTTCGTAACCGCGGATGCGGGCGTCGAGTTCGGTGTTGCTGGCGCGGGTGGCTCCGTAGCGGTGGTTGAGGTTGCCGAGGAGGTCGAGCTTGTCCCGCTGGCGGCTGCGATCGACGCCGGTGGGGTTGTCGAGGTATTTGATGGGCACGCCTTCGGGGCTGAATTCGACGCCTTGATACACGGCGGGCATGAAGCCGTTGCCCCAGTTGC
>JAGRPD010000445.1:2814-2992 GCA_020439875.1 Verrucomicrobiales bacterium | reverse complement strand
TGACGGATTATCCGCCCATCAATCACCGCATCGTGCCCTGGTTGATGGCGCTGCATGGTCTCACGGGGTTGACCTACTGGGACCTGCTGCATTTTCCGCCGGAGGTGGATCCCTGGCAGCAGGCAGGCACCCTGAGCGATCCTCAAACGGGCGCGGTCTTCAATGGCGACGGCTGCCT
>JAGRPD010000445.1:0-2738 GCA_020439875.1 Verrucomicrobiales bacterium | reverse complement strand
TGGCTGCGAGAGGCGGCGGAGGATTTCGACTACCTGACGCTGGCGCAGCAGGCGGGTCACGGCGAGCAGGCGCGGGCCTGGACGGAGACGTTTGCGCGAGGCTTTGGCGACTGGAGCGATGATGTGCCCGCTCTCCAGGCCGCGCGCTTGGCGCTGGGGCGACGGCTCGGCGGCCACGGCGAGGACGCGCCAGCTCAGCGTGAAGTCATCCGTCCCGCGCAGCCGGTGAAGGCACCATGAAAAAAGAACCGTCCAGCTCCGCCGCCGCTCCCGCCAGTTCCCCCTGGCGGATCGAGGTGCTGCGTACGGAGGAGGCGCTGCGGGGCCTGCAGGCGGAATGGGAACCGCTGCTGTCTGAAGCGGTGGCGCGCAATCCCTTCCTGAGCTGGGATTGGACGGAGCTTTGGTGGCGTAAGATGCACCGCCAAGTGCGGCGGCTCGTGGTGGTGACGGCGCGGGATGAGACGGGGCGGCTCGATGTCGTCCTGCCCCTGATGATCGTGCCTGGAGAGGGCGGCGCACGGCGCTGGCTGCGGCATTTGCACTTCCTCGGCGGCACACCGGAGATCGAGGCGGAAGGGCTAGAGCCCCTGGTGAGGCAGGGTACGGAGGGTGCGCTCGCTGCCTGCTGGCGGCATGCGTTGGAGGAAGCTGGACGGGACTGGGACACGGCGCGTTTTCGCTACCTCGACACCGCGTCTCCTCTGGTGGCCATTTTGGAGCAGGAAATAAAAACCGCCGGGATGCAGGCCACTCGCTCTCAGCAGCAGATCAGCCTCATGATCGATCTTCCCTCCACCTGGGAGAGCTACCTGGGGACTCGCAGCGGCAACTTCCGCAAGCAGCTCAAGCGGCGGAATCGACGCGCGGAAGCGGAGCACAGCCTCAAGCTCCACCTCGCCGCGACGCAGGCCGATGTGGAGCGCCTTTTCCCCCTCCTCATCCAGCTCCACAGTCAGCGCTGGACGGAGGCGCAGAGCGGCTTTCTCAATCCCACAGCTCAGGCCTTTCATCGAGATCTCGCTCGCCGCTGGTGCCAGCCGACCCATCCGTGGCGGGTGCTGTTGATGGTGCTGGAGCACCAAGGCATGCCAGTAGCGGCCAATTACGCTTTTTCCTCTGCCGACCAGCTCTGGGACTACCAGGGCGGCTGGATGCCCACCGCCAGCGACGTTCAACCCTCCAAGCTGATGCAGGCCGAGCTGGTGCGTCACGCCATCTCCGAAGGCATCCGGCGCTACGATTTCCTCCCGGGAGCCAATGCCCTGAAGCAGTCCTGGTCCACCACCCAGCGCGAGGTCTTCGATCTGGAAGTCTTCCGCCCCGGCAGCCCCCGAGCGGCGCTTTTCCGCCTGCTCCGCGCCACCCGTCGCACGATCGCGCCACCGCCTCCGCCGCCTGCCATCGCATGAAAGTCCTCGTCCTCACCGCCGATGCCAACACGCTGATCTACCATCGCGGCGATCTGCTGCGAGATCTGGCTGCGGCCGGTTGCGAGGTCGTCACCTCCGCCGCCGAAGATTACCCTCACGTGCAGGAGTACGTCCGCGCGCTCGGCGGGCGGCACGAGCCGATCCGCATGGTGCGCAGCCGCATCACGCTGCGGCATGATTGGCGCACCTGGGTGGATATGTTTCGCCTGTTTCGGCGCGAGCGGCCGGACATCCTTTTTGCCTACACCATCAAGTCGGTGGTGTACGGTTGCCTCATCGCCCGGCTCGCCGGAGTGCCCCGCGTGCATGCCCTGCTGCCGGGTCTCGGCTTCACCTTTGTCCCAGCCCAAAGCCTGCGGGGACGTTTTGTCCAGCTCGTTTCCCGCCTGCTGCATCGCGCTGCTTTGACGCAGGCGGACGTCATTTACATGCAGAATCAAGATGACGTGCGCCTCTTTCAGGAGCTGCAACTGCTCCCGCCCGGCACGCCCGTGCACGTCACCGCCGGCTCCGGCGTGAACCTGCAGCAGTACCCTCCCACACCATTGCCGCCTGGGCCGCCGCTTCATTTCGGGCTGGTGAGCCGCCTGCTCATCAGCAAAGGCGTCGCCGTCTTTGCCGAAGCCGCCCGCCGCGTGAAGGCGCGCTACCCCGACACGCAGTTTCACCTGATCGGGCCCTTTGATCCCAACCCCAACCGCGTGCCCGAGGCCTGGGTGGAAGGCTGGGTCCGGGAGGGCCTGCTCACCCACCACGGCATGGTGCGGGACGTGGCTCCGCTGCTGGAAAAGCTGCACGTCTTTGTCCTCCCCACCTGGTACCGAGAGGGCGTACCCCACGCCACTCTGGAGGCCCTGGCCATGGGCCGCGTCATTCTCACCACCGATTCCGTCGGCGCTCGTGAGTGCGTCGTACTGACCGAGACTGGTGAAAAACAACACGCCGCTGGCCAAGCCGTGATGCAGGGAACCAACGGCCACCTCGTGCGCCCCCAAGATGTGACCGCGCTGGAGCAGGCCATGCTCCAGTGCCTGGAAAACCCCCATCAACTGGCCGCCATGGGCCGCGCCAGCAGCGATCTGGCTCAGAGGGTCTTTGACGTACGGCGAGTTAATGGCATCGTACTGGCCGCCATGGGGCTGCCGCTCCCTCCCGAGCTAGCCGCCCCCGACCCGCCATCCGCCTGATCCCAGTCCGCCTACTGACATGGATCCCTCACCGTTCACCCCCAGCCCGCGCCCGCCCTCGGCCTCCCCTGCCGATGGCACGGGCCTGCACGCTTTGGTGGTGAGCCCCACCGCCCAG
>JAGRPD010000444.1 GCA_020439875.1 Verrucomicrobiales bacterium | reverse complement strand
TGGTGCGCAGGATGAGGATGCCTGCGGGTGTGCCGCGAATGTCTTCAAAAGGGATTTCAGCCAACTGAATGAAGTGGGAATCGATGAAGGAACCAGGTTGGAGCTGGAGGCGGGGCCAATCGATGCGGGAGACGATGGCGGGTGAGAGCTGAGACTGAAGGAAGGCCGCTGCGGTGGATGGATCGCTAAAGCCCGCTTTGAAGAGCTTGTCGTGGGCGTGATGGATGTCGGAATCGTCCTCGGCCATGGCGAAAACCTAAGTCGGTAAGGAGGGTAACGGAAGGGAAAAGGTTCACCGCAGGAGGAACCGAATCCGGAGATCGCGGGTGGTGCGGGGCGGGTGGTGATGGCGACGTTCAGCCACGTCAATGCCACGGTGCAGCGGCTGGAGCTGGCGGTGGAGGGCGCGGCGGCAGGCAGCGCGGTGGAGGTGCTGGAGCCGACGGCGATGCATCCGCTCTACTCGCTGACGCGGGGGGACTGGGTGAAGGCGGGCGAGCTTCGTCCCGGTGAGCGGCTGCAAACGCAAAACGGCCCCGCCCAAGTGGTGAGCCTGACCGCTACACCCGGCGCGCAACGTGTGTTCAACTTCGAGGTCGAGGGCGAGCACGAATACCTCGTCGGCGGGGTGGGGGTGCGAAGTCACAATACGTGCCCTCGGAAGGGACCAACGCCTCCGGATGCGCCCAGGACACTTGAAGATTCTTTGAAAAGGACGCCTGGACAAAAGATGCGCGATGGCGAAGCCGCTGTGAAGCAGCAAACGGGTCTCGAGAAGAACACGACGACCTACACGGACGAAGCGGGCAAGCCACGGGTTCCAGACTTTGTCGAGGAAATCGGGCCAAATGGGAAACCTTCGAAAATCGTGGAGTCCAAGAATGTCAAATCTCAGGGCTACAGCGATCAGTTGCGGGCCTACGAAGAGATGGCGAGAAATAGTGGCGATCCCAGTCGGAAGGTTGAGATTCGAATGCGGAGTGAAAATCATCCCGAAGGAAAGACAAAGGTCGCTCCGTCCCTTCAGAAGGCGTTTGATGACGTGGACAATCCGCTCACTCCCGTTTACAGCATCGACTATTAATGGAAGACAAATCGAGAGAACTTATCATTAAGGTCAAGTCATACACCCCTTGGAATGCGGAGGTTTGGGAAATACTTCTTCCGCAACTTGAAACACTTGTTCAGACGCCGTTGACGCGTTTGGACGAGCGTGATCCGGCCCGCCGAAAGGTGGATGGAAGCAAAGGCCAAGGTGCGTATATCAGCGGCTTTCGAGACCGGGTCAGTTCCGTCCAACCTTCCGGTGAGTTCGGCAAGTCTGGCGTATGGTTCATGCTCAAGAATCGTCGTTGGCCGAGCCAGATCGAAAACTCGATGAGCTTCTTCATCCCGCAGATCGCAGCGACCAAGCTCGGGCTTGAGACTGTCGAAGCGATCTTCGATGCTCTGCGAAGGGAACTGTCACCATTCTATCAGGTTTGTGACGTTGAGGTCACGGTCAATTGCCGGAAACCGAGTCTGCCATACACGGTGTTGCATCACTCCTATGAACTCAGCGGGGTCTATTGGCTGACGTATTTTGGACCGAAGTACCGCGCTTTTTTCGGTGACGAACGCTTCGACGGATTGCCGCATGAGTGGACGGAGGATGGCGGGGTGAAGCTGAAGTTGGGCGAGGATCCGTGGTCGTTGGACGATGCGAAACGGCGTGCGACGGAGAGGGCGTTGGGGGAGCTGACGTTTGCTTCCTACGGGGAGAACAAGAAGGAGTTTGAGCATGTGATTCCCTGGCCTGAGCTGCTGGAAGGGGATTGGATTGCGGAGTACCAACGTCGGGAGGCGGCGGGGATCAAGCCGTGGGAGTTCGGTTGAATCATCACCGTTTTTCGACTTTGTTTTTGAGGCATGAGTTACGATCTCACCGTGCAGTATGATGAAGACTTCAGCGAGTCGGCGAGGCTCGGCGAGGTGATGGACTGGCTGCTGGCGCAGCCGGGGGTGTCATTCTATGGCACGGATTATTTCGTGCTGGACCTGCCCGAGAAAACGCTCTGGATGGGGATGGATGTGGCGGTGAGCGATGGCGAGGGGCGGGAGGCGGAGTTTGATTGCATCGAGGCGCACATCCCCTACGGCTTCCTCGGGGAGCAGCCGGAGCGGGATTACTTTCCGCTGCTGTTTGGGCTGGCGGAACGTTTGGGTTGGCAGGTGTTTGATGCCCAGGAGGGGGCGGCAATTCTTCCGCAGAGTGAGGGCACGGAGACGGAACGGCGCGTCAGAAGGACGGATTTCTTTACCGATCTTGAATGAGACCCATGGAAATGGAAGAAGACGACGCCCGCGAGGTGGTGTATATGACGGAATACGGGGCGACGATACCGGCCTGGGTGGAGCTGGATACGGGGCGCTGGATGGCGCGGCATTGGCTGTTTCCGGTGGTGATGATGGGGCTGGCGGGGGTGTTCACGTTTTTGGTGCTGACGGTGATCTCGGGGTTTCTGTGGCTGGTGCTGGTGTGTGTGTTTCTGTTGTGGCGGTATTGGAACGTGTTGCGGCATCGGTTCCGCCACGGCAATGCGAATCCGGGGCGGGTGGTGAGTGTGGAGCCGCCGCTGGTGGCGGTGTGGACGGACCTTGACAATGTGGGGAAGGAGGAGGTGGTGGCTCCGGTGGTGAAGGTGCTGAGGTATCCGCTGAAGACGGTGCTGGGGCAGCCGCTGGCGTGGGGGCAGGCAGTGCCGACGGCCTCCTCCTACAGCGGCAGTGAGAAGGCGGAGGCGTGGACGGATTTTGAGCCGTTGTTTCTGGAGGAGGGCTGCGGGGATGTGGAGATTCTGAATGGGGTGCTGGAGCGGATCCCGGCCTGGTTGTGGGCGGAGCTGGATGGGGCGGTGCAGCGGCTGACGGCGGAGGGAAATCTGAAACCGGGGCTGTGGCGGGTGGGATGAGGCGACGGATTGGTCCAGCATTGCATCTGGGATTTTTTGCGGGGCTGTTTTTGCTGCCGCAATTGGGGTGCGGGTTGGTGAATCGGACGCCGACGTGGTTGCCGAACGAGATGCGGACTTTTTGGCGGATGGCGGCGTTGTTTGGGCGGCGTGAGACGGCCTGGAGTGAGCACCGGGTGGAGGCGCGTTTTGCAGGGATTTCCTCCTGGGTGGAGCTGGATCTGCGCAGCTACGATCCGGAGCGGATTTATGGCTACGAAAATCGGGTGGCGCGGGTACTGGCGATGACTGGAGGAAGGGCGGAGGGAAATCGAGTGGTGCGGGCGGAGGTGGCGGAATTTTTGATGCGCAAGCACCGGGAGCTGTTTCCCACGGCACCGGAGATGCGGCAGGTGCGGGTGCTGGGGGTCACGTGGAAGGTGGGGGAGGCGGGGTGGATGGCGGATGCGCCGGGGCGGTGGCAGCGCTGGCCGCTGCAGACGATCCCGCGATCTCAGGTGCGATTGGTGGGAGTGTATCCGCCAGATGAAGAACTGCGGGCGCAGGAGGAATGGATGAAGCTGGGTGGGGCGGAGACGGATGCGGCCTTTACCTCCCGGATGAAGGGGGCTGAGGGGGTGGTGCGGCTCGCACTGTCACCTTCGGCTCCGGTGACCTCAGGCGGTCTGGCG
>JAGRPD010000443.1 GCA_020439875.1 Verrucomicrobiales bacterium | reverse complement strand
AAGGCCCCTACCGGGGCTGAGAGTCGGCTCGGTGAGGGAAAGGTTGGGCGTCGTTTTCGGGAAGATTTTCTCCCGAGCGGCATGGCGATGGCTCGAGGGGGAGCGTGTCGTTTGACGAAAAATCACCCCACTTTGTCCTGGTGCGCAGGCTGTCTGGGCTGTGGAGAATCCGGGAAGGCGCGTCTTTGGGGAAAGGGACAATTGAGTCTTGCTTGGCAGAGCCGTCCGATGCTAGGCTCACGCTCCTAGGTTAAAAAACTTCTCAACAGGGAACGAATTTTTTCAACGGCTGCCCGATCCGTGGGTTCAAAAATCCGTCCCTTGCCAACCCACGTCCATGCGATCGCTGCTCCTTATCACTGCCTCTCTCCTGTCTCTCGCTCCGCTGGCTCACGCCGTTGCACCGGGCAAACCCACGAACATTCGGGCCTCAGTGTCGCGGGTGCCGGGTCAGATCTACGATTACTACATGGTGCAGTGGGATGATACCTGCGAGGGGGAGACGGGTTATCAGATTCGTGTGCGTTTGGGCACGCGGGGGGCATTCACGGCCATTTCCAGTGAGGGGCCGAACGCGACGCAATCGGTTTTCTCCCTGCTGAACACCTCCTCGGGCCGCCGTTTCGTGAATGTGGGCAGCAAGCTGCAGTTTCAGGTGGTGGCGTACAAATTGAACGGCACCCGGACCGAGGTCTCCTCGGGAGCCAATGTGGCCACACTGGTGTATCCGGAGGAACTGCCTCTGAGCGCTCCGACGGGTTTGACGGCGGTCAATCGCGGGGATGGCGAGGTGGAGCTGACTTGGGTGGACACCTCATCGACCGATGTGTTTTATGATTTGTACTACCGGGAAACGGGCGCGGCGAATTTCACGGCACTAACGACGATTCTCTTCGGTGAGCCGAGGGTCACGATGCAGTTGGGGCTGACTCCAGGTGTGAGCTATGACTTTGGTGTGGTAGTTCGAAATCTTAGTGGTGGATCAACGACCCAGGTAAATACCACGTTGGTCACACCAAGCCTGGATGCGCCGACGAATCTGCAGGCGGAGATGGTGGATGATACGGACATTCGGCTGTGGTGGGATGACAACAGCGACAATGAGGCAGGCTATTCGCTGGAATATCGCAACGCGAGTGGTGGTAGCTGGGTGCGCTACACCTATGCCAATGCGGATGCGACCTCGTATCGCCTGCGGTTTCCGGGCTGGGTCGATGGGAATCCGGGTGCCTCGCTGGAGTGGCGGGTGGCGGCCGTGCACCAGGATGCGGCGAGCGCGCTGACGTTCTCGACCTATTCCAACACGGCCCTGGTGGCGACGACTTTTCCTGCGGTGCAATACGTGCAGGCGCGGGAGACGGGGTTGGCAGGCACGGTGGAGTTGAGCTGGGAGGATGCGGCGATTGAGTCGGGCTACATCGTCATGAAACGCCGGGTCTCAGATGGGCCGTCGGCGTCATTTGATCTTGTGTTGGAACCGGGAGGAGGCTCCACCAAGGTGCTGCCGAGCGATACGGTGCGAACCTTGGTGACGGAGTTGGACCCGGGAGAGCAGTATGAGTTCATCGTACTGGCCTACTACAGACTGACGTACGATCTCGTGTCCTCGCCGGTGACGGTTTTCTCGGAAGACAGCATGGTGGTGTTGGCGACGGCGCATCAAGGATTCACCTCAAAAATGGAGGTGCCGATTGCTCAGGGCGAGGCGTTTAGCTACTCCCTGACGGTCTCTGATGAGGCGGATCGTACGAGCTGGTCGGTGGCGGATCTGCCACCGGGGTTGAGTTTCGCCGACAGCACGGGAGAGATCAGTGGGACTCCCCTGCAAGGCGGGCTGTTCGAGTGCCCGGTGGAGGCAGTGTTCGCCAATAGTGGCAGTCCGGTCACGGTGCAGGCGGTGTTGACGCTGCGGGTGACGCATGAGCAGGCACCGGTGGCATTGGAGATGCCTCTGCCAGATCGCACGGTGGGCGTGGGCAGCCGTTATTCCCACACCTTTGATCTGAACCAGCACTTCAGCGATCCGGAGTCGGAGCGGGCGGCGCGCATCGTTACGAATCTCGGAACGGTGGATGTGCTGCTTTACGACTCCCTCACGCCGCAGCATGTGGCCAATTTCTTGGGTTACGTGAACAGTGGTCGCTATGACGGAGTGGCGGTGCATCGATCGGTGCCGGGTTTTGTGGTGCAGGCCGGCGGCTTGCTGCCCGATGCAGATCCCAACTACTTTTTCTCTTACCTGACGCTGCCGTCTCCGCTGAATGAGCCGGGCATCACGAATGCGCGGGGCACGCTGGCGGCGGCCAAGCGGGCCAACAATCCGGACTCGGCCACGGCGGATTTCTTTTTCAATCTGGCGGATAACGCGAGCAATCTGGACAATCAAAACGGCGGGTTCAGCGTGTTTGGCCGAGTAGCGGGCACCGGGATGGATGTGGTGGATGCGATCGCGGCACTGCCAACGAACAGCTATGCCGTGGTGGTGGATGGTTCTTCCTCGACCTACTCCAATTGGCCGATGAACGCTGCGAGCCCTCCGGCGACGATGGATTTGACAAAGCTGGTGACCTTTGAGTCGGCGATGGAGATTCCAGCGCTAAATTTCACGGTGCAGAGCAATAGCGCGCCGACGGTGGTGGCGGCGGAGGTGGATGAAACGGGTGAGCTGAAGCTGACGGGTTTGGCGTTGGGAACGGCCGACATCACGGTGCGCTGCACGGATCTGGATGGGACTTATGCGGAGGATACCTTCACAGTCTCAGTGCAGGGTGGGGCCTGGCTGGCTCCGGTGATCAGGACTCAGCCGCTGCCTGTCGGTCTGCCGGAAGGTACCCGCGCGGTGCTGCGGGTGGTGGCGGCGGGTACCGCCCTGCAGTATCAGTGGCGCAAAGATGGGATGGATTTGCCTGGTCAAAATCTGTCGTACCTGATCTTGCCGGCGCTGAGTACGGGAGATTTGGGATCCTACGATGTGGTGGTGAGCAATGCGGTAGCCACGGTGACCAGCAATGCGGTGGCGGTGGATTTTGCGAATCCGCTGGCGGTGACGGAACAGCCGACGAGCCAGCTGCTCCTAGAGGGAGCCGGTGCCACCCTGCATTCGGCGGCGATGGCCTCCCCAACACCGACGGTGCAGTGGCTGAAAAACGGTGCAGCCGTTCGCGGGGCGGTGGCGGGGGATCTAATGTTGGATGCCGTGGTGCTGAAGGATGCGGCCAGTTACAAAGCGCGCTGGCGCAGTGGCCGGGCCACGGGTTATTCGGATGTGGCAGAGCTGGGAGTGGTGTCACGCGCGTCCAGTGTGCTGACGCAAAAGGTGAATGCTAGCTTGGTCTTGAAGGCCCCTGCAGCGGGTCCCAACCTGCAGTATCTCTGGCAGCGGGAAGGTGTGGCTCTGACGGACGGGCCCGATGTGCGGGGTGCCGCCACCAATGTGCTGCGGCTGTATCGGCTCACCACGGCGGAGGCAGGACGGTACACCTGCGTCGTCACTCAGGTTAGTTCGGGCACGGCGTTGGAGTCAGGCCCCATTGAGGTGAGGGTGGTCAATGGTCCGCCTGTGCTGCGGGATTTTACTCCGGCGGGAGGTTACATCGGCGTGGATTACACGTTCACGGTGCCGTATTCGCTGGACCTGAATCGGGTGCCGACTGCCTTCTCCATCAGCGGGCTGCCTCCCGGGTTGAAATATGACCGCAAAACGGGGCAGATTTACGGACGTCCGACGCGGCCGGGCACGTTCCATCTCCGAATTTTGGCAACGAATCCGGCGGGTCGCAGCAATTTGGCTCAGGGCGATTTGGTCATTCAGTCTCTACCGATGCGCACGGTGGGTACCTTCACGGCGCTGTTTGATCGGAGTGAAGCTTTGAATGACAATCTGGGCGGACGCATTGATCTGGTGCAGACGGACAGCGGTGCGTGGAGTGCCACGGTCTATGCTGGTGCGGTTCGCTACGCGGCGCGGGGTTCGGTGGACTATTTCTCGAGCAATTGGGTAACGGGCGCGGCGGACATCAAGCGGCGCGGCAAATCTACCCTGCGGCTGGCTTTCCAACTTTACACGGGCTCTGGGGAGTTGTTGGCAAGCCTGACCGATCTCGGCACGGAGGAGGTGGTCAGCAGTCAGTGGGGCTGGCGCAATACCTGGCACCGCACTTACAATCCTGCAGATGGATTCCAGGCGACTTACAACGGGCACCTGAGCCCCAATCCAGATGCTCCCGCAACCCCGGTCCCAGAGGGCGTGGGGTATTTCACGGCCAAGGTGGATGTTTCTGGCATCATGCGCGTGACCGGAAAATCGCCCGACGGCGTGGCCTTCACCTGCAGTGGACCGATGGACTATTATTACAGTGAAGCGACGACGACCACGGAACGCGGAGCGGTGGGCTTGTTTGCCCTGCTTTATGGCAAAAAGGGTTCGCTGCTGGGGCCGATCGTTTTGGACACCTCGTCCTACTACGTCAATGGTCTGGCCTACGCGGAGATGCTGAAGCGGCAGATTTTGACGACCTACACCACGCCGAATCTGACCCTGCTGAAAAAAGTGCAATCCACTCGCGAGCGGAAATACCAGGCGGGATTTGAGCCGGTGGAGCTGCTGGTGGAGGGCGGTCGTTACCTGCCTCCGGCCACGGGTGCCATCGTCATGGGACTGCCCAACCAAGCGAACAACGCGGCCCTGGGCTTCTCGGGGGCTGGTCTGAGCGCGGCAGCGCTTCCCGATCCTGGGGTGACTCTCCAGGTCACCAGCCGCAACGCGGTGGTGCTGCCCACGCGTGGATCCGCTGGAAACCCCGGTTACGTCACGCTCTCGCTGAATGCCAAAACCGGGATCTACAAAGGCACCTTCACCCTCTACGATCCAGATCCTTCCCGACCGGGTAGCACCCTGCGGCGGATCGCTACCTATGAGGGGGTCATTGCCCGGGACTCCGGCGCGACGACCGAAAGCGGAGGAGGCTTCTTCCTGCTGCCTCAGCTGCCGGATCCGCTGGGCCTCCCTCCCACGACGAGCAGCACCTCGCCGATCCTCAGCGGGTACTCCTACTTTGGGGTGCCGTAAAAAGTGAGTTCTTGCGGAGCGTGCTTGCGCTTCGCTTCGTCCGCTTCCAAGTGAAAGGACC
>JAGRPD010000699.1 GCA_020439875.1 Verrucomicrobiales bacterium | reverse complement strand
CGGCAGACTCGATTCGAAGGCACCTGACGTGTTTTCTGACGCGTCGAAGTTAGGCGTCAAAGGAATGGCGCGCCGACTTACAAGCTCAAGATTAATCGGACGGCTTCCTTGGCGTCGCCTTCTCCGACTTGTTCGATTTCCTCAAAGATCAGCTGGGGGCAAAACGTAGAGGCCGTAATCACGTTTCTTCCATTCATTATTGTGGATCAAGTAAGGAATGTCGGTGTCATGAGCCTCTTGGGATGGAATCTCTCGATTAAAATCAGGAAGCCGCACTGACGAGTAATCCCTTCCCTGTCTCAGTAGTGAGAATCTATCCGCTCGGAGAAAATCCTCATGTGTTTTGGGATGGAACCACGCCATAGGAACGGAAAAATCGAAGTTAAGTTTGGATTCTGACGCTTCTGCCGTTCGTTTCGATTGTGATTCGTTGGTAATATTGCTTCGAACCACGAAAATCGTCGTGAGTGATCCCAAGACGAACCCCAGAGCAATGCAGGTTAGTTTCTTCATGTCTTTATCGAGGATTTATGGCTGCAGTCCACTCAGTGCAAGCTGGATGGTGGTGCAGCAGGACTGATTGAAAAAGGCGTGGTGTGCCGGCCGCAGTATGATCGAGGGCTCCTTCCGGAGAGGCCTATCTGCATGTTCGGGGACGGACGCGAAGTTCCGATCCGATGATCTAAGTGAAGCCAAACCAACACACCACATAGGATAACAAACAATACCAAATAAATATTGTATTTGGGCCTTGATGTAAATGCTGAACCGAGTCTTTTGGCGAAAGCCGCGATACACAGCCGCTAGGCTGCCGCGAAGCGGCGAAGGTGCCGTGGGGCGGCACCTGAATCAAAACTTTGCAGCCGAGGTTGCCGAGGCAGACAGGGGCGGAGAAGTGCCCAGCCACGGAATGATCTCGAGTGACCTACTCACCGTTGACAATCTGCTACACAAGCTTGGGCATTCTGGCAAAGAACTATGTGTCTGCTATGAAGCTGGACCTTGCGGCAGGGATTTAGACCACGGGAGTGGTTTGACTGGCCCAGCGGCGGTGCCAGTCTTGATAGACGACGGGGGAGATCTCGCTGGGTTTGATCTCGCTGCGGCCTCCCCAGAAGACGTTGGTGTATTCGACGGGGATGCCGAGGCTTTCGAGGTGGGCGTCGATGGCGGCTTTGTGTTGCATGATGACGTCGCGATCGGTGCCGTGGACGACGCCCATGATGTTGACGTCGCCAAAGCGGGGGCCGCCTTCCCGCCAGTAGCAGTGGGTCATGATGTAGTGACGTCCGACTTCACTACCGGCGCGTTGCTGCATGCCATCGGGGACTTTCCAGTGGAAGAGGCCGTTGAAGCGGGTGACGCGAGTGCCGGTCTGGGAGGGTTTGACGTGCTCGAGGAAGGTGGAGAAGCGGCCGATGACGCCTTTTTGGTCGAGGCTTTGGGCGACCTCGCAGAAGCGCTCCAGGCTGGTGCCTGCGAGTTCGGCGCGGCCTGCCCAGGGTTCGTCGCTGATTTCATCCAGAGACAATTCTCCTTTGAGGGCGAGGAGGACGTTCCATTCTTCGTCGGTGAGGTCGGCGATGGAGGTGGTCATCATCTCGGCGGGTGCATCGGCTTTGTCACCGGGCTGCATGGCCTTGCGGCGGACGTGGCCGACGCCGAGGGCGAAGATGGCGGTGCTGCCGC
>JAGRPD010000442.1 GCA_020439875.1 Verrucomicrobiales bacterium | reverse complement strand
GGAGTGTCGAGCGGAACACTGAGCTGACCGCTGGCCACGGTGGGGCCGGTGTGCGTGGTGGGGTCACTGCTGGTGGGTCCATTGTGGCAGTAGTAGCAGCTGACCTCCATGCCGCGCTTCAACACAAAGGGGCCAAACTTCGTACTCAGGTGCCGATCCGCCTGGGCACGAGACAGCTGCGTGCCGCGCAGATCCGTGCCATGGCAGTCGCGGCATTCGGTGATGCCCACATTACGGGCGATGTCAGCGTGATCGCGCACCCAATTCGTACTGCCGATCGGATGGATGCCATGCGGTCCGCCGACACTGTTGGTCGGCATGCTGGCGTGGCAGACGGTGCAGTCGGCCAGCTTGCCGCGGTGGCCCTGCTTGTCCCAGGCATAGAGGTTGTCGTTGCGATGCGAGGACGGGTACTCCGCGTGCGTGCTGCCATGGCAGGCACTGCAGGTCAATCCACCGTGTCCTTTCGAAAAGCGGAACAACGAAACACCAGCCGCCGGCGTGTTGGGATTGGTGGCAAACCGTTGATTCGTCGGAACGCGCATCACGCCGGGAGAGGTGAATACCGAAATGAATCGAATCATGCCCTCGTTGTTGACCGCGTCCCCGCTGTGGCAGGCCTGGCAGTTGGGCTCGTCCAGCCAGCCCGTGCGCGCTAGATCGCCCACAGCATTCATGTCGCCGTGACAGCTCTGGCACTGCATGGTCATGCTGCCGTCCGCAGGATTGATGCTGCTGCCCATCGCACCGCGCAGGCAGCGCGTCTCGGACCCAGGATGGCAGACGTAGCACGAATCGCGGCTGAGCTGCGAGTTCAGCGCCAGACCGTCGTGCGGATTGATGACGCTGGCATGGCGGGAGTGCATCGCAGCCGTGAGCGCTTTCGTTCCCGCCGTGCCCGGCGTTCCCAGAGCCTCAGACTGATGACACGCAGCGCACAGCACGGGATGCGATTGATGTACCACCGAGTCGTACAATCCGGCCGCCGAATACCCTTTGGCGGAAAGCGCAGCGGCGTAGTCCGGATTGCCCTCGTTGCGTTCGTCGTGAAGCAGCAGGATGTTCAGCCGAAAATCGCGCTTGTCGTTGGCATCGTTCACCCACCCAGCAGCCGGTTGCGCAGCGGCCCCGCTACCCGACGCATGGCAAGCGCGGCAATCCATTTCGTCCGACACCGGCAGCACGATGTCGGCACGGGCGAGCAGCGCGCTGGTCGATGCATTGCGCACACTGATGCGCATCATCGGGTAGGGATTCTTGCGGCCTTGGTCGTCATAGGGCGTGATCGGGATCCCCGCCGCCTCAAACCAATTCATCCCCGCATCCCAGGCCATCTGCTGCGGCGTGTTCGCTGTTCCCGGCATGTTTTTTCCTGCCAAACCCGCATCCACGGGCAGCGTCACGCCAAAAAACGCCGCCATGTGCTCGTAAAAGTTGGTCTTCCCCGCTGCCGTCGTGTTGATTGATCCATCGGGATCCGCCACCGCCTCGTACGTCACCACAATGTTTGCCGCAGTCGGGTCAGTCACCAAATTCCCCGCAGCATCCAAGACATGAGCGTTGATGGTGTTGAAGGGCGGTAAGATGGAAAAGACGCTGTAGTCGTCATCCATGCAGTGCATGCCCAGATTATTCCAGGCCGTCACCGTCCACTGCCCACCACCTGCCCAGGCAGATGACGCGGCCACCGCAACGCAGAGCAAGGGATTCAGTTTCATGGAGCGATACGTGGGAGACTCTGGCTCAATTCTTTGCGGGCAACCATGCCGAAACCAGGATGCCGTCCCGCCTGAGATGAACCAGGAGTTGATCGAGGGGTAAGCGCGCCGTCCGCCCGCTCAGTGAGCCATCAGGCACCGCGTTGACGGGCTCGCTGCATGATCGCTGAAGCTCGGTGGAGGTGCTCATACGCAGGAAGTCCCGTCGGCAGTGCTCGTCGGCCAGCGCCACCGAGCCCCACTCGTTGCAGCGCGATCATGACGTTTTTCCATCATCCAGTTCCACCCATTTTATTCAAAAGCCAGCACCGCCGTCAAGGCCCTTGCCCATGGGCATTCATTCCCGTGCACGGCCGCAGAATGCCCTCGTTTGCCGGCCCTTCGCGACACCCCATCGCAACCAAACTTCAGCACGAGCGTGACCGCTGAATGATACCCCACAGATCACCAGACCCTCAGGGAGCCTCGACGCCATGGCGGGAAGCAAGTAATCTCGGAGCACCAGCTCTGCCGCAGGTGAATGAGCAATGCGGAGTCCAGGGTGGAAAATCTGACCTCCATCTGCTGTTACGCCCTTTTCATAAACTCAACGGTCTCTGATTTCTTGCCGCCATCGAAAACCAGCTACCACTGACCGGAAGCGCTACAGCACGACTGTAGGCAGGGAAATCAGTCGCCACAAATGGACTCGGAGTGGGTCAGGGTTTGGTATCAACTTGTTTGGATTTTAGATCTCCCAGATAGCTGCGGAGAGCTTTCTCGGACTGCCTACTGATAAATCCTCGTTCTTTGTAGCGGTCGTGGCAGGAGGCACACGAAATATGACCTTTTGGTTTGATCGGCTTCAAGTCAGGAAGGCTATACATCGAAAAATGCCAATCATCAATGGTGCCATGATTCTGAAACTTCTCCATCTTCGTGGCAAGATCCGGCTTCTCCGCACCCACTGTTGAATACTTCTCTTTCACAAAGACGGATTGGAGTGGATATTCGAACTTATCGAGATTCGATCGACGATAGTCCAAAACCGCTTGATTCACATAAACATCGACCTCTGCGGAAGTGTGCGGTCCGATCACGGAATCTGGTCCATCGCAGAGCAGTCGAAGCCGCTCATCCATGGGGATTCGCACTTTTGTAATCTTAACTAGCCCATCCGATCGGCCTCCTTGAACCGCGAGAGAAACGAATGCGACACTTGAAAGGACCGCAATAGTTAGAGTGATCTTCTTCATGATATTTCCAACGACTTAGCGCAGACCCCGCCGCAGTATGGTGAAGGATCGCATGCAAAGAAACCAGCATTAGGTGCAAGTTCAAGACTTTATGGCCACCGTCCCTGGGGAAACGCCGGACCTGTTTGAAAAGAGTAGGTGTTGCTGCGCTGCGATCGAATCGCGGGTTGTTGGCTGCCAAACCGAACCGCAAGAGACCGCGCTCGGCGAAGAACCCTGCTCGCTAAGAATGAACTCCAACCCAACATCATGTCCCAAGAAATGCTTCCCATCGGACCCAACGTCCACGTCAAAGCCATCGTCGTCGCGGTAACACGGTAGCCACGTCACCCTCTGTTACTCGTCCTCATCGAGCCCCCACCGCCGTTCCAACTTTTTTACCCACCATCTTTTACCAAACTTCAAACATCAATCCAACCGCCGCCATTCCATGGGCTCGCCGACTTCAGTCCCCTCCTTTCGCAATGAGGCGGCGCACAAGTCGGAAGGTTTTTGGAACCACGAATACACACGAATCGACACGAATGGGAGTCAGCCATGGAAGGTCGTAGGCTAAACCCCGACAGCTGATTTTTGAAGGGAATGAAGGCCTGCGATGTTCACACCTTTTCCGGGTTCAGTGTCGCATGGAAAATGACCGTGAAGCAAGGACACCGCAGCCCCTCATTCCTCATTCTTCATTCTTCATTCTTCATTCTTCATTCACAAACACCCCAACCACCTCCACCCCCATCACCCAGGCTCATCGTCAACACAAGAGCACCACCTTAGCCCGCTCAATGGGCCAAGTTCGACCCAATCCACCGGCAAAAACCCACTCACCCCACTGAGCGGAGGCCCGCCTCAGAAACACAACTTGCATAACATCCAGGCCAATCCGCCGGGCGTGTTCAGTCAGGGGTATCTTTGCTGGCTCCGCTGCGCTCCGCAGCAAGACACCCCTTTATTGTTCTGCTTCTTATTTACCAGCCTTTGCACGGTGAGAAAAGGAGGGAAATGTCACTGGAATCGTCGAGCCACTGAAATCCCATCGAAGCTGAATCACGGTGGCAAAATGGAGCTAGAAAATCCTCAACTCGAATCCATCCTTCGTGGGAAAGTGCACATACGAATCCGGAGCTGCTCTCTAATCGCTTAACGCCAGCATCGGCATCGGAGATCTCAAGTCTTAGGTCCGGGTGTCGGCACTTCTCGAATCCATGAACTTCGTGAATCATGAATGAACCAGTCATCCTATCCCGCATCGCCCTGATTGCGTGAAAAAGCTCACGGGACGTCTCCAGCCCGGTGCCCTAAATCATGAGGATGGGGCAGTCCTTCGATCCATCTTCTATGAACTCAATCTGGGGATCGTCGGATGACATTTTATGCAGAACGTCGAGTCCTCCTACGCCTGACCGAGGGCGAGGGTGGGACACGGGGTTGAGGTTGTAGCGGTCATGGCGGCTGGAACTAGAAGCGGGTCAGGCGTTAGGAGTGAGGTCTTGTTCGGGATTCTTCATTCTCTTGTAGCGTCCGAGTGCGTAAGGCCACTTCAGCGCAAGGACCGGACACTCCCACGTCTCGCTGCTGTCAGGTCGCCCATTGTGCCAGATCACAAACTCGCCGCTACATGTCGGGCAACGAAACCTGATCCGCGGCCATTCAGCGTTCAGGATATGAAACCCTTGCTGAAACTGCGTGCAGCAAGGACATCGGGGGAGGATCATCGGCAGCAACTTCAAGCCTCGGTAAACCGGATAGATCAATACGAGGTAGATTCCAATTCCGATGAGGATGCCGCCTCCCATTTGTATTCCTTGCGATGCGCCTGAGTATACAAATTGCCAGGCGATTGCCCCGACGGCTATCGATGTAATCGCAATTAGCAGATCTATGAGGCTGAATCGCATGGGTTATTCTCCCCGCTCAAGCGCTGGCACCGCTGGGGCGGGGGTGAGCGTCGAAACGTCAAAGGCCACCTACCGCTGACAGGCAGCGCGACTACGACTCTGGGTTGGGGTTCTCAATACGGTTAAATTTCGACTCGCGGCGGGTCAGCGGTTAGGTGCTCCGACTTGTTGAACTAAGCC
>JAGRPD010000676.1 GCA_020439875.1 Verrucomicrobiales bacterium | reverse complement strand
TGCTATGGCTGCTTGGTGGTCAAGGGGGAAAGCGTGATTTTTGCCATGCTCGGTGTCGGTGAGTGATGGTTGAAGTGTTTCGCCTGCTCTGAGGAAAGTTGTCCACAGGGTTCCTTCGCGAGAATGGGCCCTTTTCAAGCTCGTCGGAGCGAAGGGTTCCTGTGGGCAACTTTCCGGCGTATTCTGGCTGGCTGTGTGAGGTGCCCTGGAGGCCCGGGCGGAGAGTAGGCGGCGTGGTGGGTATTTCGCCTGTAGCGTTGGTAGGCTGCTATGCGTGGGCTGCCCCTTGCGGGGCCTTTCCAACAGGATTTGGATTCACCTGGTGACCCTGACCCAGTCTAGAAACGGGCGCTGGATGCCACTTGGCCTTGGACATCGTATCCCAGAACGTCTGCCGGGTGCTGGTCAGCTTCGCTTCGCCACTCTTCCGCACGGGGCTGCAGGGCGCGGAGCCAGAGAAGCGCCCGCCAGATCAGGGAGGCTTTTGCTGAGTCTGGAGATGAGCGGAACAGATCATGCGCATGACGGAAGGTTTCATCTTCATCAGCAGGCTTTGCTTTGGATCTTGAACCCCAATTCCCAAATGAAGGCCGCCAGTTCCCGCGCCACCGCGACCTTGATCTTGTTGTGATGCATCAGCCGCTGGCGCATTTTGGCGAAGCGGGAGTGCAACCGGTTCTGGGTCCGCCAGGAAAGTTCCAGCACCCAGCGTGGCTGCCCCTCCTGGCGTTTGGACAGCGGTGCACTCACGCGCGGATCGTTGCGGTAATGCGTGGCGCATTCCACCAGGATCCAGCGGGCATGGGCATTGCCGCATTTGGTGATGCCTGACTGCTTCTGTTTGCCGCCAGAGGAGTATTCCCCTGGAGTGAGGCCCAGATAGCTCATCAACTGACGCGGATGAGTGAAGCGCACGAAGTCGCCGATTTCAGAGACCACCATCATGGCCGCGATGATCTGGAAGCCGCGGAAGGTCATGAGGGCATCGACGATGGGCTTGCGCTGCCAGGTGGCGCAAAGCAGTTCCATGTGGCCTTCCAGGCGCAGGATGCGTTCATCGAGCTGGTCGATCTGATGGATGAGTTCCTCCATGATGATGCGGTGGGCGGGCAGAGGAAGCTTCAGCTCGCGCAGGTAACGTTTGTGCGCGGCAGTCCAGTGGGTTTTGCCCGCATAGTGAAAGCCCAATCGGCGCAGCAGGGCCAGGAGACGGGTTTTGGCACGCCGCAGATCGTCATAAGCATCAACTCGGGCTCGGCACAGGTCCCGCACGGCCTCATCAGTCTCATCAGGAATGTGAACCGCGACAAGTTCGCCGGCACGCAGCAGGCGGGCGAGTTTGGCAGCGTCCTTCTTGTCGGTTTTGACCTGATCGCCCGCCTTGGTCGGGATCAACGAGGGAGCCACCACCGTGCAAGGCACCTTGAGCCGGGTGAAGAGTCGCGCAATCCACATCCCGCAACCGCCCGCCTCGTAGCAAACGTGGAGTTGGGCCGGTGCGCATCCATGGGCCTTGGCGATGCGGCGCACCAGCCTTTCCAAGGAGATCTGAGTGGTCGCCACTGAACCGTGGAAACGCACCTCGCCCGAGGGGCTCGGATCGGCAATGGCAACGGCAGTTTGTTCTTTATGGACATCCAGTCCGATGTAAAATGCAGGGGTCGTGTCTGAGTTCGTTTTCATCATCTGTAATGGGTTGAATGTGGATAGGTCCTGTTTCGGCGGGATAGCCCACGACTTGAACCAGACACGACACCCCCTTTTCAATCCTCAATTGACCTCAAAGGCGTCGAACTGCTCCCAGTCGAAGCAGCCATAAGGTCT
>JAGRPD010000441.1:3142-4300 GCA_020439875.1 Verrucomicrobiales bacterium | reverse complement strand
GCCGATCGGAGGAGAGACAGCCGCGGAGGGTCTCGGTGGGGAGGTCGGTGAGGGGAGGGAGGGCAGGGGGCGTAGGCTCGTCAGGCAGTGCGGTCTGGCGGGTGTGGCAGCGGTCGCAGCGCTGCTGCAAAAAGGCCTGCCGCCCGGAGCGGACGGTTTGTGGAGGGACCTGGAGCAGGGCTCGTTCGCCGTATTGCGGGGGCTTCCAACCGAGATGCAGGTAGGCAGCCACATCGGCGGCTTCTTGCCGGTCGTTCAGCATCGCTGGCATGCGTCCACTCGGCCTCGCCACGGTGGGGTGCTGGAGAAAGTCCGCCAGCGTCGAGGTGGTCATGTCGTCAGCGAGCGCGATGGGGACGGAGCCGAGCCCGGGTTTTTCGAGGTATTCGTCGTCCTTCAAATCGGCCGGTTTGTAATCCGCGCCGGGCTCGTGGCAGGCGATGCAGCCGATGCGGTGGTAGATTTCTCGACCGCGATCAGCATCTCCCGCGAGTGCGGGCGGCGGCGTTGCAGCGGTGCGCAGAGAGGCGAGGTAGGTCACCAGGGCCTCCAGAATTTCGGGTTCGTCTTCGGCTCCGTTGAAAAGGCCGGGCATGCGGGTGCCGGGCTTGCGGAAGGAGGGACTGCGCAAAAATCGCCAGAGTGCATCGATGCTGTAGCGGGAGCCGACATCCGCTAGGTCGGGCGCAAGGGTGGGTGTCAACCAGGCTTGCCACGCTGCAGGGGCCTGATGGCAGGCCGCGCAGTTCAGCTCGGCGAGCAGTAGCAGGCCGCCTTGACGGACGAAGGCATCGTCATCCTGGGGCAGATAAAATTGATCGAAAGCATAGACGTGAGCGTGATCCACGGGCTCGGCCTGAAGGGGATGCGCGAGGGAGGGCGTGCTGCTGCAGAGCCAGGCGAGGGCGAGCCACGCGGCGGCGGCGTTTGCACCTCGTTGGGAAAAAGCAGTGTGGCGGAATCGAATGGCGTCGGTGAAAGGCACGTCGTCATGATGCGCACGGTCGCCCAGGCTCGCAAGTCCACCCCCAGTGGCAGCGCTCAGTTTTCTCGTGGGGAGGATGGGTCGGAGCGAGGGGCGGTGCGGCGGATTGTTGCGACGCCGCAGCCATGGCATCCGCCCGCATCCCCACAGCGGCGGCGCTGCCACCAGCGGCG
>JAGRPD010000441.1:0-2986 GCA_020439875.1 Verrucomicrobiales bacterium | reverse complement strand
AAAAGCGGCCAGCGCCAGCTGCCGGTCTCTCGCCGTACGATGGCCAGCGTGCTGAGGCACTGCATGGCAAAGACGTAAAACACCAGCAGGCTCAGACACACCGCTGGCGAATAGACGGCGCTGCCATCTGCTCGGCGCTCCTGCTGCAGGCGATCTCGCAGCGGAGTGAGATCCTCTTCATCCTCTGCCTGCACGGCATAAACGACGGACATGGTGCTGACAAAAAGCTCGCGCGCAGCGAAGGAACCGATGAGGCCGATGCCGATCTTCCAATCATAACCCAACGGTGCGATGGCGGGCTCGATGAAATGCCCCGCCCGTCCGGCAAAGCTCTGCTCCAGGGCGAGCGCGCTGTCTGCGGTGTCGGATTTCGGATAGGTGGAGGCAAACCAGATGAGGATGGAGAGGGCGAGGATCACGGTGCCTGCGCGCACCAAAAACATCCGTGCCCGCTGCCACACCTGCAGCACGATGTGGCGCAGCGAGGGCCACTTGTAGGAGGGCATTTCCAGGACCATGGGCGAGGCCTGACGGCGCATCAGACCCTTGCTGAAGAGCCAGGCGAAAAAGAACGCGCCTGCGACCCCCATCGCGTAGAGACCGAGCAGGATGCTCGCTTTCTTCCACGGAGAAACGGTGTCATTCGGAAACAGTGCCGCGATCAGCAGGGCATAGACCGGCAGCCGCGCGGAGCAGCTGGCCAGCGGGGCGACGAGGATGGTGATGAGTCGATCCTTCGGGGTGTCGATGGTGCGCGCGGCCATGATGCCGGGGATGGCGCAGGCGTGGGATCCGAGGATCGGCAAAAACGACTTCCCATTCAATCCCACCCAACTCATCAACCGATCCATGATGAAGGCCAGCCGGGCCATGTAGCCGGTGTCTTCCATCAGGCCGATGAAGAAAAACAGGATCACGATCTGCGGCAAAAACACCAGCACTCCGGCGACTCCGGCGATCACGCCATCGACCAGGAGATCACGCAAATCTCCCGCTGGCATGTGGCCCTCCACCCAGGTGCCGAGCGAGGCAAAGGCGGCGTCGATCCACCCCATCGGACCCTCCGCTACGCTGAAGATGAGGTAAAACACCGCCGCCAGCACCGCCAACAGGCAGAGCCCGCCCCAGAGCGGATGCAGCAGCACGCGGTCCAGCCGGTCCGTCAAGGTCACGGGCTCCTCCCCAGGGCGGTCCAGGACCTGCGCGCACAGCCGACTCACGGCGGAGTAGCGATCATCCACCAACCGATCCTCCCAGCCGGGAAAGCGCTGCTCCAGCCGCTCGCGATGCGCCACCACCTGATGCAGCGGTCGGTAGCGCAGGCCTTTGTGCGAGGGATCGTGATCCGAGAGCAGGTAGAGAGGCTCTAGCAGCCCGGCTTGATCCGCGATGGCTCCGCTGCCGCGCAGCTCCTCCTGGGTGATCTCCAGCTCGCGCGTCACTTCTGCGGGCAGCGGTGGCGCATTCCACTGGGAGACCGCGAGGTCCTGCCGACTGATGGCGATTTTGAGTTCCGTCAATCCCTGCCCACTGGTGGCCTGCATCGGGATCACCGGGATACCCAGGGCGGCCTCCAACTGCTGCACGCGGATCTTCTGCAGCCGCTGCGCTGCGACGTCGATCATGTTGAGGACCAGCACCGCCGGAAGGCCCAGCTCGAGCACCTGAGTCAGGAGATAAAGATTGCGCTCCAGGTTCGAGGCATCGGCGATGAGGATGACGCGATCCGGTCGCCGCATCCCCTCTTGCCGCCCGAGTAGCACGTCCCTCAGCACCACTTCATCGGGAGAGCGGGCATTGAGCGAGTAGGCTCCCGGCAGATCCACCAGCCGCATGCGGTGGCCGTGTTGGGAGAAAAACTCGCCCTCTTTGCGCTCCACGGTGACGCCTGGATAGTTGCCTACCTTCTGCCGCAGGCCCGTGAGGAGATTAAAAACCGTGGTCTTGCCCGAGTTGGGATTGCCCACCACAGCGATGAGCGGGCAGGTCTCACCCGGCTGCGAGCGACCTCCTGCGCGGCTGGATCCAGCGGCTGAGGCCGACGACGAGGCCGGGCTCGGCATCGACTCGGGGCTGGAAATGGCGGCGCAGATGGGATTGAGATTCGGTCGCATCAAATGTTTTTCCACCCTAACCACCTCCCGCTCCATTGCAAGCTGCCCTTCTTGGCAATGCTACGCTTCTTTTGATCCCGCCCGCCTCTTGCGACCTCTCTCCGACTGCGCTTCAATCTCCCACCATGAAAATTTTTCATCCTCTCCTCGGATTCAGCTTGGCGATGCTGATCCATCCAGCGGCAGCGGCGGAGTGGCCGATGTATCGTGGCAGCGCGCACGATGGCATCAGCTCCGAGACGGCTTGGTCGTCGGACTGGCCGGGAGAGCCACCGGTGCTTTGGGAGGCTGAGGTCGGACTGGGCTTCGCCTCCTTCACTGTGGTGGAGGGGCGGGTCTATACCACCGGTCATGCCGACGAAAAGGATGCCATCTTCTGTCTGGACGCCGCCTCTGGCGAGGAAAAGTGGCGGTACGCCTATGCGGCGGATATCGGGGCCAAATTTTACGAAGGCGGCACCTCGGCCACTCCCACCGTGGCGGGTGGACGGGTGTATCATCTGAGCCGCTGGGGAGATGTGTTCTGCCTGGATGCAGCGACGGGCTCGGTACTGTGGAGCCGGAACTTGGTGAAGGATCACGGATTTGTCATCCCAGACTGGGGTTTTGCAGGCTCGCCTTTGGTCCAGGGAGATCGTGTTTTTCTCAATGTCGGAAGCGGCGGTGTGGCTCTCAACGCCGCCGACGGCACGGATGTCTGGATCAGTGGCAAAGAGGAAGCCGCCGGCTATTCCACGCCGTATCCCGTGGATCTGGCGGGAACAGCAGCGTTGATTTTGAGCACGGACCGCAGCTACACCGCAGTCGAGCGTGACACGGGAAAGCCCCTCTGGCAGATCGAGTGGAAGACCCGTTACGGCGTCAACGCCGCC